>NZ_JBIMPP010000051.1:0-60324 GCF_043906805.1 Actinomadura sp. SCN-SB
CGACCCCGCACCGGGGGGTGTGGGGGGTCGCCCCCCCCACAATGAGACTGTGGACATCAATGCGGATCTTGGTGAGGGGTTCGGGCGGTGGGTGCTGGGGGACGATGCGGCGTTGCTTGACGTGGTCACCAGCGCCAATGTGGCGTGCGGGTTCCATGCCGGCGATCCGCTGATCATGCGGCGGGTGTGCGCGGGCGCGGTGGAGCGTGGGGTGACGATCGGGGCGCAGGTGTCGTACCGGGATCTGGCGGGTTTCGGTCGCCGGGAGATGGAGGTGGCGGCGGAGGAGCTGACCGCGGAGGTCCTGTACCAGCTCGCGGCGCTGGACGGTATCGCCCGTGCCGAGGGGGGACGGGTGGCGTACGTGAAGCCGCATGGGGCGCTGTACAACCGCGTCGTGCGTGATCCGGAGCAGGCCCGTGCCGTCGTGGACGCGGTGCGGGCGTACGATCCTGGGCTGCCGTTGCTGACGTTGCCGGGGTCCGCGGTGTTCGGGGTGGCGGACGGGTTGAAGGTCGTGGCCGAGTGTTTCGCGGATCGCGCGTACACGCCGGAGGGCAGGCTGGTGTCGCGGCGCGAGCCGGGGGCGGTGATCCACGATCGGGGGGCCGTGGTGGACCGTGCCGTGCGGATGGCGACGCGGGGTTCGGTGGTGGCGGTGGACGGGAGCGAGGTCGCCTTGGACGCCCGGTCGATCTGCGTGCACGGTGACACGCCGGGGGCGGTGGAGTTGGCCCGCGCCGTGCGTGCGGCGCTGGTCGAGGCGGGGGTGAAGGTGGAGCCCTTCGCATGACGGGGTTGACGGTCCGCAGGGCGGGGGACGCGGCGCTGCTGGTGGAGACGGGCGATCTGGCGCTTTCGCACCGGTTGAACGCGGCGATCCGGGACGCGGCGATGCCGGGTGTCGTGGACGTCGTGCCGGGTGAGCGCACGGTCCTGGTCGTGGCCGATCCGGAGGCGTGTGATCTGGAGCGGCTGGCGGCGCGGTTGCCGACGTTGCCGTTGCCGGAGCAGGTGGCGGGGCAAGGGGCGCCGATCGAGGTTCCGACCGTGTACGACGGCGCGGATCTGGACGAGGTCGCCGGGCTCACCGGCCTGCCGGTGGACGAGGTCGTCGCCCGGCACGCCGGGTCTCAGTTCACGGTCGCCTACCTGGGCTTCTCCCCCGGTTTCGGCTACTTGACGGGCTTGGATCCCAGCCTTCACGTCCCGCGCAGGGATTCGCCGCGCACGGCCGTTCCCGCGGGTTCGGTCGCGATCGCGGGGCCGTACGCGGCGGTCTATCCGTCCCGGTCTCCGGGTGGCTGGCGCCTGCTGGGGCGGACGGATCTGGCGCTGTGGGACGTGAAGCGTGATCCGCCGTCGCTGCTCCAGCCGGGGACGCGGGTCCGTTTCGTCCCCGTGTCCGGGACGGGCCGCCGGTGATCGAGGTCGTGCGGCCGGGCCCGCTCGCGACCGTCCAGGACCTGGGACGCCCGGGTCACGCGCACCTGGGCGTACCGCACTCGGGGGCGGCGGACGAGCGGGCGCTCCGCCTGGCGAACCGCCTGGTCGGCAATCCGGAGGGGGCGGCGGCGATCGAGTTCACGCTGGGCGGTGGCGCGGTGCGTTTCCAGGACCGAGCGTGGGTCGCGTTCACCGGGGCGCCGGTTCCCGTACGCATCGGCGGGCGTCCATGCGGCATGAACGCGCCCTGCTACGTGAATCCGGGAGACACCGTCGAGCTGGGTCTGCCCCACGAAGGGCTCCGCAGCTACCTGGCCGTACGCGGTGGGCTGGCCGTGGAGCCGACCTTGGGGAGCCGTTCCACGGACCTGCTGTCCGGTCTCGGCCCCGCACCGTTGTCCCCCGGCGACCGCCTCCCCATCGGCCCCACGGCGGGGCTGGACGAGATCCAGGTGGACGTGGCCCCCTCCCCGGCCCTGCCGCCGATCCCCGAGCTGCGTCTGCTCCCGGGGCCACGCGACGACTGGTTCACTCCGGAGTCGCTTGCCACGCTGACCTCCGAGCCCTACGAGGTCACCTCGGAGAGCAACCGGATCGGCGTCCGGCTGAACGGCCCCACCCTCACCCGCGCCCGCCAGGGGGAGCTGAGCAGCGAGGGCATGGTCACCGGCGCGCTCCAGGTCCCTCCGAACGGCCTGCCGATCCTTTTCCTCACCGACCACCCGACGACGGGCGGCTACCCGGTCATCGCCGTGATCGCCACCCGCGACGTCCCGGCGGCGGCGCAGCTTCGTCCAGGCCAGCGCATCCGCTTCCGCATGTAGCGCCCTGGAAGGCGAGCCCGGTCAGGTGAGGGGTTCGGGGGCGCTGTGGGGAAGGTGCGCTATGTCGTTGTAGCCGCGGATGGACCACAGCCCGTTCAGGACGACCAGGCGGGAGATGGAGCAGTTGTCGGGGGCCAGGAACGCGAACGGGCGGGATCCGGTGGCCGTCGCCACGGCTTGGGCGATGACGCCGCCGTGGGTGACGACGGCGACCCGCTGATCGGGGTGGGCGGCGGCGATGCGGTCGAGGGCGTCCTTCACGCGGGTCTCGAACGAGCGCATGGGCTCGGCGCCGGGGATGACGTCCCAGCGTTCCTCGGTGAAGAGGCGGCGTGCCACCGGGTCGTCCGCCGCGACGCGGACACGGAACAGGCCGCCTTCCCATTCGCCCAGGTGGACTTCGCGCAGATCCGGCTCGACGACGGGGTCCAGGCCGAGCCGGGACGCCAGCGGCGCGGCGGTCTGGACGGTACGGCGGAGGGTGGTGACGTAGATGGCGTCGACGCGCTCCTTGCCGAGCCGGTCGGCGAGGAGATCCGCCTGTTCGCGTCCCTCACGCGCGAGTGCCGGATCGCCCTGGCCGTCGACCAAGGGGAACGGGCGGTTCGGATCGGCGGCCTCGGACGCGCCGTGCCGGATCAGCAGAAGCTCGGCGGCGCCGGGGGGCGGGGTGTAGGGCCGCTGGTGGTAGGCGGTCGATTCCTCATCAGCCACGCCCCGCACCCTAAACGATCAGAAGGCGCGACAGGGGTGCGATCGCCCCGTTGAGGGCCGGTTTCAGCCGAGGCGGTGCGTGAGCTCGGAGTACGCGGCGTGCACGTCGTCCACCGTGAGGACGGTCAGGTCTGCGGCGGTCGCGGCGGATCCCAGTTCGGCGGCGCGCAACGCCCGCGACGCGCACGCCTTCTCGTAGATGGACCGGGCGAAGCGGCCGTTGCCCAGCTCGTCGATGCGTCCCAGGCCGCAGACCCGCTGGAACAGCAACGCGAGGTCGTCCAGCGCGGTCTCCTCCCAGCGGTCCCCGCTCTCCTCGGCGATGAGCTGGGCGATCCGCAGCAGCTCGTCGGGGCCGTAGGACGGGAAGCCGACCCGGACGTCGAACCGGGACGCCAGGCCGGGGTTGGAGGACAGGAAGCGGTCCATGTCGGCCTCGTAGCCCGCCAGCACGATGACCAGCCGGTCGCGGTCGTCCTCGGCCCGTTTCAGCAGCGTCTGCACCGCCTCGGAGCCGAACGCGTCGCCGCCGCCGTAGCCCGGGTTGACCAGCGAGTACGCCTCGTCCACGAACAGCACCCCGCCCAGCGCCGAGTCGATCACCTTGTTGGTCTTGAGCGCGGTGGCGCCGAGATGCTCGCCGACCAGGTCGGCGCGCTGGCACTCCACCACGGAGGGACGGGCGAGCAGGCCGAGCGCGGCGAAGATCCGGCCGAGGACCCGGGCCACGGTGGTCTTGCCGGTGCCGGGCGGCCCGGTGAACACGAAGTGCCGGGTGGGCGGGCGGGTGACCAGGCCCTGGTCCTGCCGCATCCGGGCCACCTGGAGCTGCGCGGCGATCTCCCGGACCTGCCGTTTCACCGGGGCGAGACCGATCATCGCGTCCAGGGAGCCCAGCGCCTCGTCCAGCGTGGGCGTCTCGGCGTAGCCGCGGTAGCGCTCGGTGACCTCGGCGTAGGCGGTGTCGATGTCCTCGGCGCGCACGGTGACCAGGTCCTCGGCGGTGGGGGTGCGGCCTCCGGCGGCGGGCGCGTTCCCGACCACCCGCACGTCGCGGGCGCGGGCGGCGGCCTCGGTCAGCGTCCGGACGAACCGGCCGTTGCCCAGCTCGTCGACGATCCCGCGGCGCTCCACCTCCTCGAACCTGGCGACCAGCCGCCGCCGCGCCTCCTCGTCCAGCCGGTCGTCGCGCAGGCCCGTGTGGTACTCGGCGATGCTCAGCAGCTCGCGGGGACGGTAGGACGGGAAGTGCACCCGGGTGCCGAACCGGGAGGCCAGGCCCGGGTTGGAGTCCAGGAACTCGGTCATCTGCGCCTCGTACCCGGCCAGGATGATCACCAGCCGGTCGCGGTCGTCCTCGGCCCGCTTCAGCAGCGTCTGCACCGCCTCGTTGCCGAACCGGTCCGGCTGGCCCTCGGCCGAGTTGACCAGCGCGTACGCCTCGTCCACGAACAGCACGCCGCCCAGCGCCGAGTCGATCAGCCGGTTGGTCTTGAGCGCGGTGGCGCCGAGGAACTCGCCGACCAGGTCGGCCCGGTGCGCCTCCACCACCTCGGGGGTCGGCAGCAGCCCGAACGCGTAGAAGATCTTGGCGAGCACGCGGGCCACGGTGGTCTTGCCGGTGCCGGACGGGCCCACGAACACGAAGTGCCGCATCGGCTTCTCGGTCGGCACCCCGGCCGCGGCCCGCAGATGCGCCGCCTCGATCGAGGCGGCGATCGATCTGACCTGCCGTTTCACCGGGGCCAGGCCGATCATCGCGTCCAGTTCGGCGAGCGCCTCGGCGACGGAGATCCGCGGGTGCCCGCCGTCGTCGCCTTCTTCTGTGGTGGACGTGGCGGGCTCGGTGTCCCGGGAGGCGACTCGCTGCTCGTACGCGGCCCGCGTCGCCGCGGGGACGCCGTCCGTGCCGGTGGACGCGCCTCTGTTAGGCGCCGGGTTCGGGTCGGCGCCGGGGTTCGGGGGGCGGCGCGGCCGGGCCGGGGTCGGCTTCCGGCCGGTCTCCTCGGAGCCCTCTCCCTTGCCGTCTGCCTTGGAGCTCGACTGCTCCTGGACCCACCCGGTCTCGTACGCCTCGGCCGGTACGGCACGCCTGGCCTGGTCCCACCGGTAGCCGAGCACGGCCAGCGCCGCCACCCACGCCGGTACCACGTGCAGGCCGGGGAAGGGACTCGCCATGGCCGCCGTCACCACGCCCGCCGCGCCCAGGGAGAGTAACGCGGTCCGCCACGGCGCGTACCCGCGCAGCCGCAGCGCCACGAACGCCACCGGCAGGGCCAGCAACGCGAGCAGCGGGGTCGCGTCCAGGTAGGGGCGGCCGGGCTGCTCCGGATACAGGTCCCCCAGCGGAACCGACACCACCAGCCAGCAAGACAGGAGCGACACCACCGCCATGCCCGCCGGCGACCGCATGATCAGATGGACCACCACGATGCCGATCACGGTGAACGCGCCCGCGCCGACCGCGGCCGGAGAGAGCCCCTTCAGCAGCACGGTGCCCGCGACCACCAGCGCGACCAGCAGGGCGCCCGCCAGGAACCGCAGCCCCGGCTGGATCTGGAAGTAGCGCCAGCGGACGCGCTCGAAAAGATCCCGCGCCGCGGTCCCCACCGCGGGGCGAGTCCGGGATCTCCTGAACGCAGCCATACAAGGCGAGTAAAGCGCAGTGACCGTCGGAACGGGACTCCCCGGCAAGGGTTCGTTGATTTGTGGCAAGGCGTTCGGGCCGCACCCGGGACGGCCCTACCATCGAGCGGGACCGTATCCCCGCCCCGTGGAGAACCGAGTTGACCGACGCCGACACCGCCGCCCCCGACCCGTCCCCTCTGGACGGACTCACCGCTCTGGAGGGTTTCGAGGGTTTCGAGGGCCGGGAGGCGGCCGGGAACGCGACCGCGGGGCGGCAGGCCGCCGGGTACACGATCGAAGAGGAACTGTGCTCGGCGCTCCCCCCGAGGAGGCGTGGCCGCGGTCGCGCCGTACCGCTGATCGCGGGAGTGGACGAGGTCGGGCGCGGCGCCTGGGCGGGTCCCGTGGTCGTCGGCGCCGCCGTCACCGACCTGAGCCCTCCGCCCGAGCTGCCCGGACGCGGTGGCCGCACGATCGGCCTCACCGACTCCAAGCTGCTCACCGCCGCGCACAGGGAGCGTTTCGCGGAGGTGCTGCCGGGCTGGCTGGCCGGGCACGGGATCGGCGCCGCGTCCCCCGAGGAGATCGACGAGCTGGGCATGACCGAGGCGCTGCGCCGCGCCGCCGTCCGGGCCCTGGAGGCGTTGCCGGTGCGGCCCGACCTGGTGATCCTGGACGGCGCGCACGACTATCTCGGCGGCCGGTGGCCGGTCCGCTGCGAGGTCAAGGCCGACCAGCGCTCGGTCACGGTGGCCGCCGCCTCCGTCCTGGCCAAGGTCCACCGGGACCGGCTCATGGCGGCGCTGGAGGGCGAGTACCCCGGATACGGGTTCGCCGACGCGGCCGGGTACCCGTCCCCGGTCCACCAGAAGGCGCTGGAGGAGCGGGGGCCGACGCCGCACCACCGGATGTCCTGGTCCTACCTGGACGATCTGCCGCGCTGGCGGCATCTGAAGAAGCACCGCGACCCGTCGGCCGGTGAGGGCCAGCTCAGCCTCCTCTGAGCCGTGCCCGCCGGTCCGGCCGAGGATTGAGTCATCCCGGCCTTCATGGGTAGGTGCCCCGGAGAGGGAGGTGCCTCCATGCAAGCCGTCGTGAAGAAGCTGATGCGTGAGGCGGGTCACACCTTCGCCGAAGAGGCCGGGATCCCGCTGAAGGACCAGCCCGCCGCCCTCTTCAAGCTGCTCGTGCTGGCCAACCTGATGAGCACCCGCATCACGGCCGGGATCGCCCTGGCCGCGGCCAGGGAACTGTTCAAGGCCGGGGGCGGCACCCCGCGCGGCATGAGCAGGCTGACCTGGCAGGAACGGGTGAACGCGCTCGGCCGCGGCCACTACGTCCGGTACGACGAGAGCACCGCGACGCGGCTCGGCGAGATGGCCGAGCTCGTCCAGGACAAGTACGACGGCGACCTGCGCAGGCTCCCGATCGAGGCGGAACGCGACAGGGACCGGGCCGCCGACCTGCTCAAGGAGTTCAAGGGCATCGGCCCGACCGGAGTCGACATCTTCTGCCGCGAGGCGCAGACCGTGTGGCCCTGGCTCCGTCCCTACTTCGACCCCCAGGCGCAGAAGGGGGCCGACAGGCTGGGCCTGCCCACCGCCCCCGAGAAGCTCGCCGACCAGGTCCCCGACAAGGACCTGGGCCGCTTCGCCGCCGCCCTGGTGCGCGCGGCCCGCGACAAGAGGCTGGCCGAGGCCGTCACCTCGTGACCGCGAGCCGCCGGGGCGTCAGTCCTTGCCCCTGGCGGCCACCCATTCCAGGTTCCAGCCGTACGCCTGGTCGACCGACATCTTGCCCCAGCGCGGACGGCCGGGCGGCGGCAGGATGTACCGACCCTCGCGGCGCACCACCAGCTCGCCGTTGATGTTCTCGATCAGGGCGAGGACGACGTCGCGCGAGGCGTCCACGCAGTCGCCGGTGCGCATCTCGATCGGCGGGGCGCCGACCGGGTACAGGGTGGCGACCGACTCCAGGCCGCGGAAGTCGTCGGCGCCGTCGTAGATCTCGGCGAACACCAGGATCCGCTTGAAGTCGTTGGTGTGGTCCAGGTTGATCGTCAGGTTCTCGCCGGTGGCCACCGCGCCGGACCGGTCGTCGCGGTCCAGTTGGATGTACGGGGGGCGGTTCAGGGCGCCGAAGTCGCCGAGGGCGTGGATGATGCCCTTGCGCCCGTCCCGCAGCTCCCACAGGCAGCACAGGTCGAGGTCGAGGTCGACGCCGCGGCGCAGCTTGCCCATCAGCCCCTTGGCGGCGCCCTCCCTGGCGGTCCAGTTGAGGTTGACCCGCATGTTGCCGCCCCGGGCGCCGTGCTTGGTGAGCGACACCGAGGGCGAGTTCTTGGTCAGCGAGACCGTGCCGCCGGGCGCCTGCTGCTGGACGGGAGGAGCGGGCGGCGGGACGGGCGGCGGGACGGGCGCGGTGGGCGGCGGCGGGTACTGGCCGGGAGGCGGGGGGTACTGGCCAGGGGGCGGGGGCGGCGTGTGCTGCCCAGGAGGAGGCGGGTACTGCCCAGGGGGCGGCGGGTACTGGCTGGGAGGAGGCGGGTACTGGCCGGGGGGCGGGGGCGGCACGGGCGCCGGGCCGGGTGGCGCGTACTGCGGCTCGGGAACGGGCGGCGCGGGCGGCGCGGGCGGCGGAGGTGCCGGAGCCGAAGCGGGCGCGGGCGCGGGAGGAGCGGGCGCCGGGGACGGCTCGTCGACGGTGATGCCGAAGTCGGTGGCCAGACCGGCGAGGCCCGAGTCGTAGCCCTGGCCGACCGCGCGGAACTTCCACGCGCCCTGCCTCCGGTACAGCTCGCCCAGGACGAACGCGGTCTCGGTCGTCGCGCCGGGGTTGTCGAACCTCGCCACCTCGGAGCCGGACGCGGCGTCCAGCAGCCGCACGTAGAGGCCCTGGAAGCTACCGAAGGTCCCGCCGTCCGCCGAGGCCGCGATCACGATCCGGTCGATATCGGGCTCGACGCCGTTCAGATCGACCGCCAGCACGTCCCGTACGGTCGGCCCCTGCTGCTTGCCCTCGTGGCGGACGGCGCCCGAGCGGTGCGACGGCTGGTTGTAGAACACGAAGTCGTCGTCCGACCGGACCCTCCCCGCCTCGGTGAGCAGCAGCGCGGAGGCGTCCGCGTCTGGCACGCCGGGTCCGCTCCGCCAGCCCAGCTCGACCTTGACGGACGTCGCCTGGACCGGTGTGTTGGCGCCCTTCTGCATGGACATGAACGCTCCTCCTCATCGTTCGGCACCCCCAACCTATGGCCCCGAAGGGACAGGTCACCACCTGGACGACTCGCGCGATCCGCGCGGCGAGCGTCATACTCGACGGTCAGGCCCCGGTCCCCTCGCCGGGGCGTGGAAGGAGCCGAGCGCATGCGCTCTCGACCGCTGTACGACGTCGTGGCCCTGCTCGCCCGTCTCGGCGTCGGCGCCGTCTTCGTGGCGCACGGATGGCAGAAGATCGAGGTGGGCGTCACCGCGACCGGCCGCTGGTTCGATGGGCTGGGCGTGCCCTTCCCCACCGGCGCGGCCGTGTACGCGACGTTCGTCGAACTGCTGGGCGGCACGCTGCTGATCGCCGGGATCGGGCTGCCGGTCGTCGGCGCGCTGCTGTTCGTGGACATGCTGGGCGCGCTGGTGTTCGTGCACGCCGGCAACGGCCTGTTCGTGGTGAACGAGACCGGGACGGCCGCGCTCAACGGCTACGAACTGGTCGTGGTGCTCGGCGTGGCGAGCCTGCTCCTCGCCGTCGGCGACGGTGGGCGCCTGTCCGTCCAGCACTTCCTGCTCGACCGGGGCGGGTCCGGCCGTCCGCGCGGGCTGCGGCGCCCGCGCCGTACGCGGGACGAGGAGGAGGACGACGGCCAGAGCTTCGTCGAGGCGCTGCGCGCGGCCGAGGAGGAGGCACCGGCCCCCGCCCTGGAGAAGCCGAAGAGGTCGTCGTCCAAGAGCGGCGGGAAGGGCTCGGCTCCGACGCCGCCCGAGGCGGCCGCGCGCCCCTCGTCCTCGTCGCCCTCGTCGTCCCCGGCGGGACAGGACGCCCGGCTGGCCAGCGACATCGTGTCGGGTACGCGGGGGACGGAGGACGACACCCTGGTCGCCGGGCGGCGCAAGTCGCCGCGCCGGCGCCGTTCCGACACCCAGCCGATGAAGCGGAACACCGGCGAGGCCTCGTCCTGAGCCTCAGGGGACGCGGGCGGTCCACCACTCGGTGGCGAACTTCTCCCCCACCAGCTTCTCGGCCGCGCGCAGCTCGTCGTCGGCGAGCGTCCCCTCCACCAGCCCGTACCGGCGGCGGAAGTGCCCGACCATCCGCTCGATGATCTCCTCGCGGGGCAGGCCGGTCTGGCGGCGCAGCGGGTCCACCCGCTTGGCCGCGCTGGCGACGCCCTTCCCCGACAGCTTCTCCCTGCCGATCCGCAGGATCTCCAGCATCTTCGCGGCGTCGATGTCGTAGGCCATCGTCACGTGGTGCAGCACCGCGCCCGACGCCAGCCGCTTCTGCGCCGCGCCGCCGATCTTCCCCTGGTCGGAGGTGATGTCGTTGAGCGGCTGGTACCACGCCCGGACACCCAGCTCGCCCAGCGCGCCCAGCACCCAGTCGTCCAGGAACGCGTAACTCTCGGCGAACGACATCCCGGCGACCAGCGACTCCGGCACGTACAGCGAGTAGGTGATGGTGTTGCCCGGCTCGACGAACATCGCGCCGCCGCCGCTGATCCTGCGGACCACCTCCACCCCGTGGCGCTTCGCGCCGTCGGGGTCCACCTCGTTGCGCAGCGACTGGAAGCTGCCGATGATCACGGCGGGCGAGGCCCACTCCCAGATCCGCAGGGTCGGGGGACGCCGGCCCACGCCGACCTCCTCGGCGAGCACCTGGTCCAGCGCCATGTGCAGCACCGGTTCCTGCGGGGGTTCGTGAACGAGCCGCCATTCATGGTCATGCCAGTCGGAGGCGCGGGTCACGGCGCGCCGCACCGCGATCGCGATGGCCTCGGCGGACACGCCCAGCATCACCGTGTCGCGGGGCAGTTCCCGTTCGATCCGGGCGGCCAGCTCGCGCGCCTCCAACCCGGCGGGCCGGCCGTCCAGCGCCGCGTTGATCGCCTCTAGAGCCTCGTCCGGCTCCAGGAAGAAGTCGCCGCTGATCCGCGGCGCCCGCAGCAGCCCGTCCTCCACCTCGACGTCGGCGACGACGAGCTTGCCGCCGGGCATCTTGTACTCACCGTGCATCACACTGGTGAAACCGCGCCCAGCACCACCCAATTCCGTATATTTCGGGCGCCTCAGCGGGTGCGGCCGCGGGGCTTGAGCGGGGTCGCTGGCAGCGGCGGGGCGGGAACGGGCTCCCCCTCGAACCCGTGGACCTCGCCGAACCGGTCGCCGTTCACCCAGTCGGCGCGGGCACGGGCGATCTCCTCCCCGCTCCGCCCGACGAAGTTCCACCACATGATCAGCTTCTCCTCGAACGGCTCACCGCCCAGCAGCACCAGCTCGCCGGTCCCGTCCGCGGCCCGCAACGGCAGCACGTCCCGGCCCGCCCCGAGGTAGAGCATCGAGCCGGGGTCGACGCGCTCCCCGTCCACCTCGACGATCCCCGACATGGTCAGCGCCGCGTACTCGAAGTCGGGCTCCACGGGAAGCCGGACCTCCACGTCCTCGCGCAGCGTGATGTCGGCACCGGCGATCGGCGTGTAGGTGGTGCCGGGCGACACCGTCCCGTCCAGCTCGCCGAGCATCACGGTCGCCTCGAACCCGGGCCCGGTGACCACCGGGAGATCGGCGTGGTGCTCGAACGCCGGCTCCACGTGCCGGTGCTCGTCCGGCAGCGCCACCCACAGCTGCGCGCCGTGCAGGAACGGGGCGTGCTCGCGCGGCGACTCCTCCGAGTGCGCGATCGCCCGCCCCGCCGTCATCAGCCCGAGCTCCTTCGGCCGCACCAACTGGAGGCTGCCGACGCTGTCGCGGTGCAGCACCTCGCCCGCGTGCAGCCAGCTCACCGTCTGCAACCCGATGTGCGGGTGCGGCGGCACCTGCATCCCGGGCTGGTCGACGATGTCGTCCGGCCCGTAGTGATCGACGAAGCACCACGCGCCGACCATCCGCCTGCCCAGGCTGGGCAGCAGCCTGCGCACCACGGTGCTCTCACCCAACGGCACCCGCCGGGACGCCAGCAGCTCATGCACCGGACCCGCCGCGACATGCTCCCGCCCACCGGTCACCACCGGCGCCGGCCGCAACTGAAGATCGCTCACCCTGCCCCCTCCGTCCCCCCGACAATACGTCGCGGTCCGCCGGCGGTGGACGTCAGAAGTCCATTCCGGCGCTCGGGTCACCGGCCGGGGCCTTGTCCTGCTCGGGCCTTTCGGTGATGACCGCTTCGGTGGTGAGGAACAGCGCGGCGATGGACGCGGCGTTCCGCAGCGCCGACCGGGTCACCTTGGCCGGGTCGATGATCCCGGCGGCGAACAGGTCGACGTACTCGCCGGTGGCCGCGTCGAGACCCTGTCCAGGGGGCAGGTGGCGGACGCGTTCCACCACGACGCCGCCTTCCAGACCGGCGTTGACCGCGATCTGCTTGAGCGGCTCCTCCAGGGCGCACCGGACGATCGCGGCGCCGGTGGCCTCGTCCCCGTCCAGCTCGACCGTGCCGAACGCCCTCGCGGACGCCTGGAGCAGCGCCACACCACCGCCGGGGACGATGCCCTCCTCGACCGCGGCCTTGGCGTTGCGCACCGCGTCCTCGATGCGGTGCTTGCGCTCCTTGAGCTCGACCTCGGTCGCCGCACCGGCCTTGATGACCGCGACACCGCCGACCAGCTTGGCCAGCCGCTCCCGCAGCTTCTCGCGGTCGTAGTCGGAGTCGGTCGAGTCGATCTCGGTCCGGATCTGGTTCACCCGGCCCGCGATCTCGCCGGCGTCACCGGCGCCGTCAACGATCGTGGTCTCGTCCTTGGTGACCACCACCCGCTTGGCCTGGCCCAGCATGTCGAGGGTGGTGTTCTCCAGTGTCAGACCCACGTCCTCGCTGATGACCTGGCCGCCGGTGAGGACGGCGATGTCGCCCAGCATCGCCTTGCGGCGGTCGCCGAAGCCCGGCGCCTTCACGGCCACCGACTTGAACACGCCGCGGACCTTGTTGAGCAGCAGCGTGGCGAACGCCTCGCCCTCGATGTCCTCGGCGATGACCAGCAGCGGCCTGCCGGACCGCATGACGGCCTCCAGCACCGGCAGCAGGTCCCTGTTCGCGGACACCTTGGAGCCCACCAGCAGGACGTACGGGTCGTCCAGCACCGCCTCGAGCCGGTCGGGATCGGTCATGAACTGCGGCGCCACATAGCCCTTGTCGAAGCGCATGCCCTCGGTGAGCTCCAGCTCCAGCCCGAAGGTGTTGCTCTCCTCGACGGTGATGACGCCTTCCTTGCCGACCTTGTCCATCGCCTCTGCGATCATCTCGCCGATCAGCGGGTCACCGGCCGAGATGGACGCGGTGGAGGCGATCTGCTCCCTGGTCTCCACGTCCCTGGCGATCCGGGAGAGCTCCTCGCCGACGCGCTCCACCGCGTGCTCGATGCCCCGCTTCAAGGCCATCGGGTTGGCGCCCGCGGCCACGTTGCGCAGGCCCTCGCGCACCAGCGCCTGAGCCAGGACGGTGGCGGTGGTGGTGCCGTCACCGGCGACGTCGTCGGTCTTCTTGGCGACCTCCTTGACCAGCTCGCCGCCGATCCTCTCCCAGGGGTCCTCCAGCTCGATCTCCCTGGCGATCGACACCCCGTCATTGGTGATCGTCGGAGCGCCCCACTTCTTCTCCAACACCACGTTGCGGCCCTTGGGACCAAGGGTCACCTTCACGGCATCGGCGAGCTGGTTCATCCCGCGCTCAAGACCCCTGCGGGCCTCCTCGTCGAACGCGATCATCTTCGCGGCCACTGCGTCTCCTCCGGTTCGCTCTTCGGGCGGCGCAACAACTTGCGTGTCACGCACTATATGCGTATCACGCAAAAAAGGGTAGAGTGCGGATCGTGAACGACGACGACCCCGTGGACATGCGGGCCCGGCACAAGCGGGCCACGCGCGAAGCGATCAGCTCGGCGGCGCTGCGCCTGGCGGTGGAACAGGGACCCGAAGGACTCGCCCTCGTACGCGTGCGCGACATCGCCGACGCCGCAGGGGTGTCACCCCGCACCTACAACAACTACTTCTCCAGCCGGGAAGAGGCGATCTGCGCCGTCGAGTCCGACCGCGCCCGGCGCCTGGGCCGCGCGCTCCTGGCACGTCCCGCGGACGAACCACTCCCCCAGGCCATCGCCGCCGCCGTGACCGGCCACTACGGCGATGCCGAACCCGACAGGGCCGGCCTGCGCATGATCATGTCCACCCCGGCGCTGGAGGGCGAGGCCCTGAAGGCGTTCACCACCGCCGAGGAACCCCTGGCCGCCGCCATCGCCGAACGCGCCGGCACCACGAAGGACGACCTGTACCCGCAGGTCATGGCCGCCGCCATCGCCGGCGCCGTCCGCGTGGCGGCCCGTCACTGGATCAACGGCGACGACACCGTCCCCTTCGCGACCGTCCTCAAGACGGCCCTGCGCCCCGTCCTCCAGGCCGTACCGGCACCCGGCGATTGAAAAGGGCCCGCCACCGGACCGCACCGCCCGTCATCACCACGCCGTACCCGCCTCCTCGCGGAGGGGTCGTCGGCGGGGAAGTACGCCTCGACGGCGAGGTCATCGAGAACGGGCAGTGCGATATCGGCGCCGAGGTCCGGACCCTCAAGGGGCGTCGTTCCCGCCCGGGGACGAGCGCGGTCTCGCGGTCGTCGACATCCGGCGCCTGGAGGACGGGCGGATCGTCGAGCACTGGGACGTGGTCCAGCGCGTGCCCGAAGCCGCACTGGTCCCGAACGGAATGTTCTGAGTCGCCCACCCAACGCGCCGAACGGGGCGCCGATGGACCATCGGCGCCCCGCTCTCATCCCGTCAGCGGTGCCGACCGGCACCGCACGCCGTTCAGCTACAGCCGCTGGTGGAGCCGCAGCCCTCGCAGACGTAGCAGCTTCCCGCGGGGCGCATCTTGGTGCCGCAGGTCAGGCAGAGCGGCGCGTCGGCCGTACGACCCTGGCGGCTCTCGATGACCTCCATCGACGAGTGCGCCTCCTGCGCCGCAGCCGGGGCGGGGGTCTCCCGTGGCGGCGCGGCCGGACGGCTGATCTCGGCGGTCTGCGCCAGGTTCTCCCGTAGCTGGTCGTCGTCGTGCAGGCTGGCCGGGTCCTCGCCGTTGACCTGCATCGCCCGCTCCTTGGCCGACAGGATGCCCAGCTCCGCGCGGGTCTCGTACGGCAGGTGGTCCAGGGCCAGGCGGCGGAAGATGTAGTCCATCACCGAGGTCGCCATCCGGATGTCCGGGTCGTCGGTCATCCCGGCCGGCTCGAACCGCATGTTGGTGAACTTCTCCACCCACGTCTCCAGCGGCACCCCGTACTGGAGGCTGATGGAGATCGCCATGGAGAACGCGTCCATCACACCGGCCAGCGTGGAGCCCTGCTTGCCCAGCTTGAGGAACACCTCGCCGACGCCGTCGTCCGGGTACGAGGAGGCGGTCATGTACCCCTCGGCGCCCGCGACCGAGAAGCGGGTCACCGTGGCCGGGCGCTGCTTGGGCAGCCGCTTGCGGACGGGACGCACCTCGGCCGGGGCCTCCGCGGGCTTGGCCTCCTCCTTCTTCCTGGCCACCGACAGCGGCTGGCCCACCTTGCAGTTGTCGCGGTAGATCGCCAGCGCCTTCAGCCCCAGCTTCCAGCCCTCGAAGTACACCCTCTCGATGTCCTCGACGGTGGCCTGCTCCGGCATGTTGACGGTCTTGCTGATCGCCCCGGACAGGAACGGCTGGGTCGCCGCCATCATCCGCACGTGCCCCATCGGGCTGATCGCCCGCTCGCCCATCGCGCAGTCGAACACCTCGTAGTGCTCGGGACGCAGGCCGGGGGCGTCGATGACGTGCCCGTGCTCGGAGATGTACTCGACGATCGCCTCGATCTGCTCGTCCTGGTACCCCAGCTTCCGCAGGGCCCGCGGCACCGTGTGGTTGACGATCTGCATGGAGCCGCCGCCGACCAGCTTCTTGAACTTGATCAGTGCCAGGTCGGGCTCGATCCCCGTGGTGTCGCAGTCCATCATCAGGCCGATGGTGCCGGTCGGCGCGATCAGGCTGGCCTGGGCGTTGCGGTAGCCGTTCTTCTCCCCGGTCTCCAAGCAGACCTTCCACTGCTTGGTCGCGGCGGTGTGGATGGCCTTGTCCATGTCGTCGAGGGTGCGGATCCCGTCGTTGGCGGCGGCGTGCTTGCGCATCACCCGCTTGTGCGCCTCGGCGTTGCGCGCGTACCCCTCGTACGGCCCGACGACGCCGGCGAGCTCGGCGGACCGCCGGTACGCGACGCCGGTCATCAGCGAGGTGATGGCCGCGGCGAGGGACCGCCCGCCCTCGGAGTCGTAGGCGTGCCCGGTCGCCATCAGCAACGCGCCCAGGTTGGCGTATCCGATCCCGAGCTGCCGGTAGTCGCGGGTGGTCTGCGCGATCTTCTCGGTCGGGAAGTCGGCGAAGGTGATCGAGATGTCCATCGCCGTGATGATCAGCTCGGTGAGCTTGACGAACCTCGCGACGTCGAACGTCCCGTCCGTGCCCAGGAACTTCAGCAGGTTGATGCTCGCCAGGTTGCAGGACGAGTTGTCCAGCGACATGTACTCGCTACAAGGGTTGCTCGCCGTGATGCGCCCGGTCTCGGGGTTGGTGTGCCAGTCGTTGATGGTGTCGTCGTACTGGATGCCCGGGTCCGCGCATTCCCAGGCGGCCTGGGCCATCAGCCGGAACAGGTCCCTCGCCTTGACGGTCTCGACGACCTCGCCGGTCAGCCGGGCGCGCAGGGCGAAGTCGCCGCCGGACTCGACGGCGCGCATGAACTCGTCCGACACCCGCACCGAGTTGTTGGCGTTCTGGTACTGGACGCTGGCGATGTCCTTGCCGCCCAGGTCCATGTCGAACCCGGCGTCGCGGAGGGCACGGATCTTGTCCTCCTCGCGCGCCTTGGTCTCGATGAACTCGGCGATGTCGGGGTGGTCCACGTCCAGCACGACCATCTTGGCGGCCCGCCGGGTCGCGCCGCCGGACTTGATCGTCCCGGCGGAGGCGTCCGCGCCGCGCATGAACGACACGGGCCCGCTGGCGGTGCCGCCGGACGACAGCAGCTCCTTGCTGGACCGGATCCGGGAGAGGTTCAGGCCGGCCCCCGAACCGCCCTTGAAGATCACCCCTTCTTCCTTGTACCAGTCCAGGATCGACTCCATCGTGTCGTCCACCGACAGGATGAAGCAGTTGTGGACGCGGATGTTGTCGGCAAGGAACTCGCCGCTCTCGGTCTGGATGTCGTAGACCTCCATCGGGCCGAGGTGCTCGATCCGGGTGATCTCAAGAAGCTCGGTGGCCTGCGCGGGCCGCCCCGGCTTGGCGAAGCCCTCGTCCAGCCGCATGGTCGTGGACGGATCGACGAAGCCGATCTCATCGCTGAAGGCGCGCCGGTCACCGACCGTCTCGATCCGCAGCGTCCAGCCCGGCTCCCGGGCCTCCACCTCGGAGAAGATGCCGAAGCGGAGCAGCAGCCGCTGCATGCCGCGGATCAGCTCCTCCGAGGCCAGGTCCAGCTCGACGACGGTGGACGACACCGAGCCCACGGCCTGGAAGACGCTGCGCAGATACGCCGCGACCACCGGCAGCGGCGCGGCGTAGAGGCGCCGCGGAACCGCCATGTCGGCGCCGCGGGCGCGCAGGCCCCACGCCTCCACGAAGGCTTCCACGGCCTCCCCGTGCAGCCGGGTGTGGCGGCGGTCCGGCGTCTCCACGCGCTCGTGCCGGTCGACGTCCGGGAAGACGACGCCCAACTGGCGCGACACCCAGTCCAGCTCGGCCTCGGTCACCGTCGTCGCCTCGACGGCCCCGTCCTCGCCGACGACCCCGCCGACCTGCAACCATCCGGCCAGCGCCGCCTCCGCGATCCCGCGGGCGGTGATCTCCGCTTCGCCGTAGGAGTCACGGCGGTGCCATTGCAGGCGGTCGCCGGTCCTCAGCTCACCGGCCTCGACGAACGCGCCGTACGTGTCGTCGTCCGCCTTCCAGACCAGGTGGTCGGCGGTGACGTCGAGCGTGTAACCGGCCTTGGTGTGCAGGCGCAGGACGTCCCGGACACCGTTGGCCTTGGTGGCGACGATGCGGGTGATGCCGTTCGCGTCGTACACCTTGGCGCCGACCGCGTCGTCCTCGACGAGCCCGCCGATGGGGACGAGACCGGCGGGGGTGCTGACCAGCGAGTCGTAGGGCAGGCACGCCGAGACCTGCTGCGGGCTCTTGGTGCCCACGTTGAACCAGACGGGGGAGTTGAAGGCGAACATCTGGTGGACGAGGGCGTACTTCAGCTCGTGCTCGAAGATCTCGGCATCGGCGTCGGTGGCGAAGTAGCCGTGGGCGCGGCCGGTGTCGACGTACACCTGGACGACCCGGTCGACCAGCTGCTTCAGGCTCCACTCGCGCTGCGGCGTGCCGACGGCGCCGCGGAAGTACTTGGACGTCACGATGTTGACCGCGTTCACCGACCAGAAGTCGGGGAACTCCACGCCGCGCTGCTCGAAGTTCACCGAGCCGTCGCGCCAGTTGGTCATGACGACGTCGCGGCGCTCCCAGCGCAGCTCGTCGTACGGATGCACGCCGGGCGTGGTGAAGATCCGCTCGATCTTCAGCCCCTTGCGGCCCCCCTTGCCGCGCCGGGCCGTCGAGCCGCTCACCGTCTCCGTCATGCCTTCCCCCTCTCGGGCCCCCGCCTGCGGGCCCTGTTCAGGACAACCCCGCCCGGCGGCGGTGTCATCCCGCCGCGGGCCCTTGTCTTGGTCTGCTGTTTCCGCTGCTCGAACGCCTAACGAGGAGGTGCGGGCTCCCCCGGGGAACCACCCTTGCGCAATGCCTCGATCTCCCGCGCGAAGTCGTCCAGCGACTCGAAACCCCGGTAGACGGAGGCGAACCGCAGATAGGCGACCTCGTCGAGGTCTCCGAGCGGTCCCAGAATGGCCAGGCCGATCTCGTGGGAGGGAATCTCCGCCACGCCCGTCGCCCTGATCGATTCCTCCACCCGCTGCCCCAGCTTGGCGAGCGCATCCTCGTCCACCGGGCGGCCCTGGCAGGCCCTGCGCACCCCGGCGATGATCTTTTCCCGGGAGAACGGCTCGGTGACCCCGCTGCGCTTGGCCACCATCAGCAGCACGTTCTCCTGCGTGGTGAATCGCTTGCCGCATTCCGGGCACGACCGGCGCCGCCTAATGGCGGCACCGTCATCGGTGGAACGGCTGTCGATCACTTTGGTGTCGGGGTTTCGGCAGAACGGGCAGTGCACGTCCCCCTCCTTCCCCGTCGCACTCGGAAACCAAATGACCACAAGAACACAACTTGTGGTTAATGACATCCATGTAACTACTAGATGTTGTGGTCAACCGTACGAGCATCCCGATCGCATCGCAACCCGCATCGCGGGACCCGCCGTTAGACCCTGGTCACACCAGCCTCCCGCGCCCCTCTGGGCGTGTCGCACCCACGCGCCCATCCCGAGCGGGCCTCAGACCCGCACGCGCTGAGCACAGCCGGTCACACCCGCCGGGTCAGCAGCTCGACCACGAGCACGGACGACATCCAACAGCGACAGGCTGAACGAGCAGCCGACGCCTAGTGAGAAGCACCGTGATCGTCCCGAGCCGCATGGCGCCGAGCCTCACCCGGAGATCGCAGCCAACGCCACAGACACCCCGTCCCCCAAGCGGACAGCGTCAGTGCGCCGGGACGAGCAGCCGCTGACCCGGGTGGACGATGGAGCCGGAAAGGCCGTTCAGGTCGGCTATGCGTTGAACGGTGACCCGAGGGTCGCCGTCGGGGTCGTTACGCTCGGCGACGTCCCAGAGAGTCTCGCCAGGACCGACCACGTCCGTCGGAACGGCGCCACCGATCGACGTGTCGTCCTGGCCACCGGCCCGCGCGCCGGGCCCCGCGGTCAACCAGAACGTCACCAGCAGCGTTCCGGCGGCAAAAGTGATCAACACGGCGCGTCCGCGCCGCGTCAGCCGCAGCGGCGGCGGCTCCTCAGCACCCCGCGAAACCGTCCTTGCCGCGTACGTGGATCGTGGACGGGCGCGCGTTCCAGCACCCCGCCCATCAAGCGCTCCCGTCATCTCGGCCCTCCCCGCGGTCAGCCGGTGATCTCCGATCGTCGAATGCACTTTCGATCGAACGCCTGTACGATGTTCTATCGCATGGGTGTGGCAGAACGCGAGACATTCTTCGAACAATTGTTTGATCATTCTGCCCGGACGCGATAGCGTTCATGACCAGGAGTGACCGATCCACCGCCGGGGAGGCGACGAGCGATGAGCAAGGTCCGGGAGCTGCCGGACGGGCCGATGGACGAGAGCGGCCTCACCCAGCGGCAGCGCATGGTGCTGGAGGTGATCCGCGATTCCGTGCAGCGTCGCGGGTATCCCCCCTCGATGCGAGAGATCGGCGAGGCGGTGGGCCTGACCAGCACCTCCAGCGTGTCGCACCAGTTGCGCGCGCTACAGCGCAAGGGCTTCCTGCGCCGCGACCCCAACCGGCCCCGGGCGGTGGAGGTACGGGTGCCGGGCACCACCCCGGTCCGGACCGACGACGACGCTTACGAGTCCGTGACGACATCCGAGTCCTCGTCCCGGCCCGCGCCCGCGTACGTCCCGCTGGTCGGGCGGATCGCCGCCGGTGGCCCGATTCTGGCCGAGGAGGCCGTCGAGGACGTCTTCACCCTGCCCAAGCAGCTCGTCGGAGAGGGCACCCACTTCCTGCTGAAGGTCACCGGTGACTCGATGATCGACGCGGCGATCGCCGACGGCGACTGGGTCGTGGTACGCCAGCAGCCGGTGGCCGAGCAGGGCGACATCGTCGCCGCCATGATCGACGGCGAGGCGACCGTGAAGACCTTCAAGCGCCGCGACGGCCACATCTGGCTGATGCCGCAGAACCCCGCGTACGAACCCATCCCCGGCGACGAAGCGTCGATCCTGGGTCGCGTGGTAGCGGTCCTCCGCAAGATGTAACCCAGCGAACTTCGCATCGCAGGCGCAAGCTGCGCTGTATTGATTGCAAGCACGAGCTGCGCTCCTCGCCTGGCGGCTCGTCGCTTGTCGTGCTTGCGGCGATCGCTGCATCGCTCCGACTCGCCCAGGGGCTCGCTCCGCGATCAGGGTCTCGCTAGCGCTCGCCCCTGCCTTCGGACGCGATCGCAACGCTTGAGCGACCGTCCGGGGCTGGGGCGACGAGCTGAGGCAGTTACAAGGGTTGGCAGTGCCAACGAGATCGGGCGGCCAGCGCCCTCCTTCTCCGGTACCGCGCGTGATCGCTACATCGCTATGACGCGCCTCGGTGGCTCGCTGCGCGATCAGATCCTTGCTTCGCTGGAATCCGCTTTCGGTCGCGATCGCAACACCTGGGGTTGTCGGGCCGTCGAGCAGGCGGGCTGAAGCCCGCGTTAGGTGGCTTCCCTGGTCGCGGCATGTTGGTCAGTGACGCGCAGCAGCTTGAAACACCGCCAGCCCCGCCGCTCGACCGCCAGGGCCAGCAGATCCAGGTACCGCACTGCCGTGGCGCGCCCCAAGCGGGTACACCACCCCAAGATCGACCAAGCCGCCTAAAGAGCGCACTTCGCCCACACGATCTTCCCGCCTTCCATCGTCGCTCGTGTACCCCACTGGTGAACGAGCCGGGACATCATCAACAGCCCCCGTCCCGAAGTGGAGTCATGATCTTCAGACCCCACGACCGGCAGTCCCGGCCCGTGATCCCAGACCTCGATCACCGCCAGACCATCGCGCTCGTCCCGGAACACCCGCACCACGATGAACCCCGCCCCATGCCGGTAGGCATTGGTCACCAGCTCAGTGACCACCACACGGCCGACGTAGTCATCCTGATGCCCCCACTCACGGAACCGCTCCGCGAGGAAGCTCCGGGCAAGAGCGGGAGCGCGATCAGTAGGGGTGAGTACCAGCGTCGGGGTCTCAGGTACGTCGGCGGTGAGGATCAAACTTGAGGCGTTGTCGAACACCGGTCACCTTCCCCGACCAGGATCGCCGCCAGTAGCTCAGGGGCGCGCTCGACCTCATCCACCGGGGCCACGCCTTCGCCGCCAGGCTCCACCACCAGCCACAACCGGCCGCCGATCCAGCGGGTCCCCACTGCTACCGAACGGTCCGGACGATCAATTTCGACCACACGCGGGACCGGAGGTGGCTGGCCGTGCCGCACAACCCCACAGGCCAGCCGGTGAGGATGGGTCACGACAGCCGCATCCAACGCCGCCAGATGCAACCGCCGCGCACCGAACGCATCATTCAGCCTGGCCGTCGCCGGATTCGCCGCCGGTGTGCCATCGCTTGCCGCGTCGCCGGTCATGCGCTCTCCCCATTACGGTCTGCATACGTCCGCGTGTGAGAGGTGACATTAGAAGCCGGCGCGAGTGACGACCCGCACCATCGTGAAGGGAAAGAACCCGCACTCTTGTGCGGGTCAGACGACCCCAGCACGGTGAGCTAGCCCGCGGAGTTCCGGAGTGCTCGCTCGATGCTCACGACGAACCAGCTCAGTGAGCAGGTCATTGGTGCGCGCGTCATATTTGATCAGCTCTGGCGAGAGCCGTTCTGCTTGCAGCAACGTGTTCACCGCCGCAGCGTCCTTACGCTGGAGCGCGTACGCCCGTGCCAGGTCGAGGGACACCTGAGCGCGTCTCCCCAGCAGCCCTGGACCGAGGTGATCTAGGTCGAGGGATTCGCCTCGACTGACCGCAAGCTTGGCATCCCCGAATGTGACGGCCGCCGACACCTCATGAATGACGACGTTCGTGGGCCCGAACGCCGACCAGAAGTCGTTTCGATCGGTACCTATCAGATCAGCAACCTCGCGTGCCGATCTGAGATGGCTGTCCACCGCTGCCCGATCGAAACGGGAGGCCGCCGCAGTGGCTGCCACCAAGCAAAGTCCGCCCCGGATCGACTGCACCAGCGGATACGGCCTCCGTAGAGAGCCGACCAGAGCATCACGAGCCCGCAGCGCTAGATCCTCGGCCTCACGTGCCCGCTTCAGACGGATTAGTACGTACCCGAGCCGATAGGCGCCGACCGCCGTCAACAACGAACGTTCGGCCAGCCGGGCCGCTGACAGCGACCGGTCCGCCGCCATTAACGCCAGGTCAGCCTCACCTACTCGGTTCAACGTCATCGCAACGGATTGGTAGACCAGCGAGCACAGGGTCAGCGCCGCTCGCCGATCATCCCCGTTCTTCGTCTGCCCTGCCCGTTCCGCCGCGATGATCAGGCCAGGTAGAAGCCGCCCTGCCTCTTCATAGCGGGTGGCCTGATAGAGACGGTTGACTCGGCGGAGTTCCTGACTCAGCCAGGACAGGCGAGGCCGCTGAGCTTGATCTCCGCCAGGGCCGATCAACTCCGGAAGAGAGTCGTATCGGAGCAGGGCTGCCCGGATTGCCTCAGTGCGCTCGTACTTCGCCATCTCCGCATCCGACTCTTCGGTAGTGAGCTGGCTGATGTCCACATCGAGCACTTCGGCCAGCCGCACGAGGACCGCGTGACTGTCGATCGATCGCCGCCCGCGTTCAACCTGACTCAGCCAGCTCTCCGAACGGCCGACCAGACCCGCGACAACGACCTGAGAAAGACCACGCCGCCGACGCTGACGAGCGATCCGTTGGCCGATCTCCGCGCGAACGCCCACAGGGTGTCCTTCCCAGCCCAGGTCAACCGTCGACGATACTGCTCAACTCTGTGAGGATCTCTTCCCAGCCTGGCATTCGCGCAAGCGGCGGCGCAGCCGGATCGAAAAGCACCCGCACCCCCGCACGTCGCAACGTCTCAAGATTCACCGCGAACGCCGGATGACTCGTCAACGCCTCCTTGAGCAGCGGAACCGCCACGATAGGCACGCCGAAGCCCATCAGTTCACACAGCAGGCTCACCGCGAACGTGTCCCCGATCCCCATCGCCCACTTGTTGATCGTGTTGAGCGTCGCCGGAGCAACCACGACCGCATCAGCAGCAGGCAAACCGTTTGATTCGCCCGGCATCCGGAACTCACTTCGCACAGGCGCACCTGTCAGCATGGCCAGCCGTTCAGCGTCGATGAACCGCGTCCCCATGGGAGAGGCGATCACGAAGACGCGCCAGCCCGCTCTTTGCGCCAACCGGACAAAGGACTCAGCATCAAACGCCGCCGGTGCACCGCAAACGATGTAGTAGAGGACCTTGGCCGATTCCCCTTCGGCTCGGCCGAGATCCTGTCGACCTGCCGCGTCGTCACTCACGTCGGCCACCTTATGAGTGTCGTTCAGCCCAGTCTCTTGCCCCCTGATCCCGTTCGGGGGCTGGAGGCGGCGGAGGCATGGTCGTCGAGGGCGGTGTGCAGGTAGCCACAGCCCAGGAGGGTTCGCCGCCTGAGCGGCGCGCCGGTATCGGTGCGTCGGATGTCGCGTCGTCCGGTGGCGTGGTCGTCAGTGTGTTGGTGCCCACGCTCACCTGGTCACCGGGCGCTGGGTGTTCATAGCGGCCGATGGTGCGACGGACCGGCCGGTGGTCGGACCCAAGTGCTGGGGCGAGCATCCGTGCCGTTGCAGGACGCGGTGGACGGGTGCAACCCGAACCGGGAGGCGACCGGGTCGGCGCCATCCGGCCCGTCGCGCACAGCCGATGATGCGGCGTTTGGTGCGTTGAGGACCGCGGCGTGAGCTGTGGTGGGGGGCTGGATCGGCCTGCCATCCTGGCGGGACTGTGGGCTGGCGCAGCGGGTGGCGGTGATGGGCGGGACCCGGAACCGCTCGGCCGCCCGTCGCAGTGGCCGGCCCCCTTCCTTCACGACACCGGGCCAGGCGAAGTCGGCCCAGCTCGGTCAGCGGGGTGTCGCGGTGGGGCGACAGGACACCTTTGACGTGAGGTTGGTGTGTGGTCGCCCCGCGCCAATAAGGCCCCTTCTCATTTCGGGTCATCGAGCTGGTGTCGCCGCTCCAGGTCTCGCACACCACCGCCGCCCGCTGGGCTCGCCGCTACCGTGACCACGGCCCCGCCGGGATGGCAGGCCGCTGTAGCCGCCCGCATCAAACGCCGCATCACCGGCTGTGCGAGCCGTGCCGGATGGCGCCGACCCGGTCGCCCCCCCGGTTCGGGCACCCCCGTTCACCGCCCACCCGGTGACCAGAGGCACGTGGACATGAGCACCCTGCACGACCACGCCACCGGACGCCGCGACAGCCGGGCATCGATACCGGCGCGCCGCTCGGGCGGCGCACCCCTGTTGGGCTACGGTCACCTGCACACCGCCCTCGACGACCATGCCTCACCGCCCCCAGCACACCCGAAGGTCCACAGTTTTTCCAACGGCAGGGGGCGAGGCCCCTGATCACGCAGCGACCGCCAGGGTCCGACACCGCAGGGGCAACGCCGCGATCAGGGAGCCACTCCAGCTCGATCGCGCAGCGAGCCACCAGACGCGTCACAGCGATGCCAGCGACTGCCGGAGGGCCCCACAACTACCTCAGCCCCTTGCCTCGGCCACGGGCGGCGGTGGGGCGCTGCGATCGCGTCCGGAGGCAGGGGCGAGCGCCAGCGAGATTGATCGCGCAGCGAGCCGTTCAGGGCACCGCGCCGTAGGCGCCGCCAACCCTTCCAACTACCTCAGCCCGCAACCCCAGCCCCGAACGGCGCCCAAGCGCTGCGATCGCGTCCGAAGGCAGGTTCCGAGCTTGCGAGGAACCTGATCGCGAAGCGAGCCCCTGGGCGAGTCGAAGCGATGCAGCGATCGCCGCAAGCACGACAAGCGACGAGCCGCCAGGCGAGGAGCGCAGCTCGTGCTTGCCAATAAGCACTACACGACGATGTTGACGATTTTGGGGGCTCGGACGATGACTTTGCGGATCTTTCGGTCGCCCAGGGCTTCCTGGATCTTGGGGGAGGAGAGGGCCTGGGCTTCCAGGTCGGTGTCGGTGATGTCCGGGGGGACTTCCAGGCGGTCGCGGACCTTGCCGGCGATCTGGACGACGCAGGTGACGGATTCCTGGACGAGCAGGGTGGGGTCGGCGGACGGCCAGCCGGCGGTGGCGACGGGGGCGGGGTGGCCCAGCAGTTCCCAGCTCTCCTCGGCGGTGTAGGGGGCGAACAGGGACAGGATGATCGCGATCGTTTCGGCGGCTTCGCGGACGGCGGGGTCGGCGGGGCCGGGGCCGGAGTCGATGGCGCGCCGGGTGGCGTTGACCAGTTCCATGACGCGGGAGATGGCCACGTTGAACCGGCGGACCTCGATCAGGCCGGTGGCCTCGTCGATGGTGTGGTGGGTGACGCGGCGCAGTTCGGCGGAGCCGGTGGACGGGTCGGCGCCGACGGGGGCGGTGACCTCGGTGGCGATCCGGTGGACGCGGGACAGGAATTTGGCCATGCCCTGCGGGGACACGTCGGCCCAGTCGATGTCGTCCTCGGGCGGGCCGGAGAACAGCAGGGCCAGGCGGACGACGTCCACGCCGTATTCGGCGATCTGCTGGCCCAGGTCGACCAGGTTGCCGGTCGACTTGGACATGGCCTTGCCGTTGAGGATGACCTGGCCCTGGTTCAGCAGCCGGGTGAACGGCTCGGTGAAGTCGACCATGCCCATGTCGTACAGGACCTTGGTGAAGAACCGGCTGTACAGCAGGTGCAGGATGGCGTGTTCGACGCCGCCGGTGTACTGGTCGACGGGCATCCACTTGCGGACCTGCTCGACGTCGAAGGGGCCGTCGGTGTAGCCGGGCGAGCAGTACCGGAAGTAATACCAGGACGAGTCGACGAAGGTGTCCATGGTGTCGGTGTCGCGGCGCGCGGGCCCGCCGCACTTGGGGCAGTCGACGTTGACCCAGGACGTGGCGGCGGCCAGCGGGGAGGTGCCCTTGGGGGCCAGGTCGGCGCCGCGCAGGTCGTCCGGCAGCCGGACGGGCAGCTGGTCGTCGGGGACGGGGACCTCGCCGCACGCCTCGCAGTGGATGATCGGGATGGGGCAGCCCCAGAACCGCTGCCGGGACACCAGCCAGTCGCGCAGCCGGAAGTTGACGGCGGCCTTGCCCAGTCCCTTCTCGGCCAGGATCTCGGTGATGCGGGCGATCGCCTCGGCCTTGGGCAGCCCGTCGATGGGGCCGGAGTTGACGATCGTGCCGTCGCCGGGGGTGGCGATGCCGGTGGTGGCGGGGTCGGCGGCGCCGGTGTCGACGACGACGCGGACGGGCAGGCCGAACTTCAGCGCGAAGTCCAGGTCGCGCTGGTCGTGCGCGGGGACGGCCATGATCGCGCCATGTCCGTAGTCGGCCAGGACGTAGTCGGACGCCCAGACCGGGATGCGCTCGCCGTTCACCGGGTTGATCGCGTACCGGCCCAGGAACACGCCGGTCTTCTCGCGCTCGGTGGACAGCCGTTCGATCTCGCTCTCCCGGGAGACCTCGTCGCGGTACGCCTCGAACGCGGCGCGCTGCTCGGGGGCGCAGATCTCCTCGGCCAGGTCGGCGTCGGCGGCGACGACCATGAAGGTGGCGCCGTACAGGGTGTCGGGACGGGTGGTGTAGACGGTGACGGGGACGTCCCGGCCTTCGATCACGAAGTCGACGTCGGCGCCGGTGGAGCGGCCGATCCAGTTGCGCTGCATCAGCAGGACCCGGTCGGGCCACTTGCCTTCCAGGGCGGCCATGTCGTCCAGCAGCCGGTCGGCGTACTCAGTGATCTTGAAGTACCACTGGGTGAGGACGCGGCGTTCCACCAGGGCGCCGCAGCGTTCGCAGTGGCCGCCGACGACCTGCTCGTTGGCCAGGACGGTCTGGTCGTTGGGGCACCAGTTGACCTGGCCGCCCTTGCGGTAGGCCAGTCCCCGCTCGTAGAAGCGCAGGAACAGCCACTGCGTCCACTTGTAGTACTCGGGGTCGGAGGTGTGCAGCCGCCGGGACCAGTCGAAGGACGGCGCGTACCGTTGGAAGGACGCCGCCTGGGTGTCGATGTTGGTGTAGGTCCATTCGGCGGGGTGGGAGTTGCGCTTGATCGCGGCGTTCTCGGCGGGCAGGCCGAAGGAGTCCCACCCGATGGGGTGCAGGACGTTGTAGCCCTTCTGGAACCAGTACCGGGCGATCACGTCGCCGATGGCGAACGCCTCGGCGTGGCCCATGTGCAGGTCGCCGGACGGGTAGGGGAACATGTCCAGGGCATAGCGCCGTTCGCGGCCGTCGGCGTCGTCCTCGACGGCCTTGTACGGGTCCAGCTCGTCCCACCGGGCCTGCCACTTGTCCTGGATGGCCCGGGGGTCGTAGGAGTCGGACGCCCCCGCGGGGTGGGAACCGCCCTGGCTGGAGCGGCCGGCCGGGTTCGCCGGCGCTTCGCGGAGGGTGTCGTCGCTGGTCACGGTCGCTACTCCATGGTGCTGTCGGTACGAGGCGCGGCCCCGCTGGTGTCGCCCTGACATGAAAGGACCCCTCGCACAACGAGGGGTCGCCGCGCGGACCTGCTTCGGGTCAGCGCGGCGGGCCGAGAAGCAGCCGGGACCGCATACAACAAGACTAGCGCAGCGGCAAGGGACGCCGCTGTGCCAATGAACGGCCGGCCCTCCGCCGCTATTCCTGGGTTGTGACGGGTCAGCGAACCGGTTGTGAGCCCGCACCGGGTTCCGGTCACGACCCTCGTTTCACAGCGGAACCGCATGTCACGGACTCGGACAGGGGGATGGCGCGAAGCGGCCGGATCAAGCAGGATGATCTCTACCCATTCATACACTCGCCGGTAACAACCGACGTGTGACCGGCCTCGCGCGAGGAGAGCCCATGCTCAACCTTTCCGTCCTGCTCGAGGACGCCGCCCGCAAGTACCCCGACCGCGACGCCGTCGTCTTCGGTGACATGCGGTTGTCGTACGCGACGATCGACGCGATCGCGAACCAGGTCGCCGGCCTGCTGCGATCCCGTGGGATCGGCGAGGGGGACAAGGTGGGGCTGTCCTGTCCGAACGTCCCGTACTTCCCGATGGTCTATTTCGGGATCCTCAAGGCCGGGGCCACGGTGGTCCCGCTGAACGTGCTGCTCAAGCCGCGGGAGATCGCCTACCACCTGGAGGACTCCGACGCCAAGGCGTTGTTCGTCTTCGAGGGGACGGCCGAGCTGCCGCTGGGCGAGATGGGCCATGCCGGGTTCCAGAGCGTGGCGGGCTGCGAGCATCTGTTCCTGATGACGGCCGATCCCGGCGCGACCGAGTCGCCGTACGAGGACGCGGAGCTGTTCTGGCCGGCGCTGAGCGGGCAGCCGTCGACGTTCGAGCCGGCGCTGACGGGGGCGGACGACACCGCGGTGATCCTCTACACCAGCGGGACGACCGGCCAGCCGAAGGGCGCGGAGCTGACGCACTCGAACATGCTGATCAACGCGTTCGTCTCGGACACGATGTTCACCCGCACCGACCATGACGTGTCGCTGGTGACGCTGCCGATGTTCCACGCGTTCGGGCAGTCCTGCGTGATGAACGTGGCGGTGCGGCGCGGCGCGACCATGGTGTTGCAGCCGCGGTTCGAGCCGGCGGAGGCGCTGCGGCTGATGGCCAAGGAGAAGGTCACGGTGTTCGCCGGCGTCCCGACCATGTACTGGGCGCTGCTGTCGGACCAGGGCACCGTCCCGCCGGAGGAGATCGCGGCGAACCTGCACACCTGTGTGTCCGGCGGGGCCTCGCTGCCGCTGGAGGTGCTGAAGGGCTTCGAGGCCAAGTTCGGGGTGAAGGTGCTGGAGGGGTACGGGCTGTCGGAGACGTCGCCGGCCGCCACCTTCAACCAGCCGGATCGTCCCACCAAGCCCGGCTCGGTCGGCACGCCCATCTGGGGCGTGGAGGTGAAGCTGGTGGACGGGGACTGGAAGACGATCGAGGGCGAGGGGCCCGGCGAGATCGCGATCCGCGGCCACAACATCATGAAGGGCTACTACGGGCGCCCGGAGGCCACCGCGGAGGCGATCAAGGACGGCTGGTTCCGCACGGGGGACATCGCCCGCAGGGACGAGGACGGCTTCTACTACATCGTCGACCGCTCCAAGGACATGATCATCCGCGGTGGGTTCAACGTGTACCCGCGGGAGATCGAGGAGGTCCTGATGACCCATCCGGCGGTGTCGCTGGCCGCGGTGGTGGGCGTCCCGGACGAGGCGCACGGCGAGGAGATCAAGGCGTTCGTGATCCGCGAGCCGGGCGCCGAGATCACCGAGGACGAGCTGATCGCCTGGGGCAGGGAGAACTTCGCCTCCTACAAGTACCCGCGCATCGTGGAGTTCCGGGACGAGCTGCCGATGACCGCCACCGGCAAGATCCTCAAGCGCGAGCTGCGGTAGCGCGGGGCGCCCCTCCGCCCGCCGGTCCGGCTCCCGGACCGGCGGGCGGGGCGGGCGGGTCAGAAGGTGTACGGCAGGCGCTTGATGCCGTTGATGAAGCTGGACTCCAGGCGGTCGGGCTCTGCGGCCGCACGGATCCCGGGGAGGCGGCGCAGCAGCGTCCGGTACATCACGGTGATCTCGCGCCGGGCCAGGTGGGCGCCGAGGCAGAAGTGCGGGCCGGGGCCGCCGAAGCCGACGTGCGGGTTCGGGTCGCGGGTGATGTCGAAGCGCTCGGGGTCGGTGAACACGGTCTCGTCCCGGTTGGCCGACCAGTAGTAGAGGAGGAGCTTGTCGCCCTCCTTGACCTCGTGGCCGTTGAGCGTGGTGTCGCGGGTGGCGGTGCGCCGCATCCAGATGACCGGGGACACGAACCTGACGATCTCCTCCACCGCCCCGGCGATGCGTCCCTCGAAGTCCTCGGTCAGCAGGGCCCGCTGCTCGGGGTGGCGGGTGAACAGGTCCAGGGCGTGCGCGATGGCGTTGCGCGTGGTCTCGTTCCCGGCCACCACCAGCAGGATGAAGAACGATCCGAGTTCCTGGTCGGTGAGCGCCTCCCCGCCCTGCCGGTCACCGTCCGCCTCCACTTCGGCGTTGACCAGGGCGGAGGTGAGGTCGCCCGTGGGTTCGGCGCGCCGTTGCCGGCCGAGGTCCTCGACCAGTTCCTTGAGGGTGCGGCCCGCGTTGAGCAGCGCGAGGGCGGCCGCCTCGGGGTCCTCGGGGAGGTACTCGGGGTCGTTGCCGGCGAGGATGACGTTGGTGGCGTCCAAAACCGTCGTGTAGTGCTCCTCGCCGATCCCCATCAGATCGCAGATGATCTTCAGTGGGAGCCGCGCGGCCACGTCGCTGACGAAGTCGCCGCTGCCGGCTCCGGACGCGACCCGCTCGACGATGCCCTCGGCGACGCGCTCGACGTCGTCCTCGAACCGCCGGATCATGCGGGGCGAGAACGCCCGGGACACGATGCGGCGGATCTTGGCGTGCCGGGGGTCGTCCATGTTGATCATGGAGCCGAAGTACTCGTTCATCTCGGCCGGCAGGTCGGAGATCTGCGTGGCGCCCTTGCCGGAGCAGAAGTCCTGGGGGCGCCGGGACGCCTCGACCACGTCGGCGTGCCGGGTGAGCGCGTAGAAGCCGGGGCCGCGCGGGACGATCACGACGTCGGGCTCGTCGTAGCGCACCAGTCTCGGTTCCCAGCGCAGCGTTTTGAACGCCTCATGCCGGTAGTCGAGCGGCCTTCGCCAGAACTCCGTATCCGTCAGATTGATGTCCTCGACCTTCAGCATCCCGTCTTCCCGTCTGCCGCCTGGTGACGAACGAAACCATCCAGAACCAGCTAGAACGCGATTCTGTTTTACACGTACCTTGTCAGAGTCAAGCGGCGGAGGGCGACCTCTGGCCGAGTGACACAGGTCACTCCCGACTTATCCTGCCGTATCACCCGGAGGCGATCCAGGCGAGGATGCGGGCGTTCACCTCGGCGGGACGGTCGAGGTGCAGGAAGTGCCCCACGTCCGGGACGACCTCCGCGCGCGAGCCCGCCGGGAGCCGTGCCAGGACGCCCGAGACGTCCCCGCCCGGGGCGACCGCGTCCACCCCCAGGCACCCGTCGTCGGCTCCGTGCAGATACAGGATCGGGCGCTCCCCCACCTCCCCCTCGGCCCGCTGGTCCGCGGCGTACCGCGGGACGTGCCGGGACGGGTCGAGCATGGCGCGGTAGTAGCCGATCGCGGCGGCCCTGTTCTCCGGGGCGGCCAGGCAGTCCATGACGTGGCCGACGTTGGCCGCGCGGCCGTCCTCGTCGCGCGCCTGGGCCGGTGACCAGTCGCGCCACAGCCCGTCCACGAACGCGCGGTCCAGCGCCGCCTCGGCCAGCGGCGTCTGGAACAGGAAGATGTAGAACGACCGCTTGAGCTGCTCGTAGCCGAAGAACGACCCGGCCAGCGCGCCCAGCGGCGGCAGCGCCAGCGTGATCACCGTGCTCCACGACTCCGGCGAGCGCCTGGCCGCGCCGTAGGTGGCGGCGGCGCCCCAGTCATGGCCGATGAGCACGGCGTCCGGGCCTCCGCCGAGCGCGGCGTGCAGGGCGTTCGCGTCGGCGGCCAGGGCGGCGGTCTGGTACGCGCCGTCCTCGGGGATCGCCGTGGGCGCGTACCCCCGCATGAAGGGCGCGACGGCGCGGTAACCGGCCTCGGCGAGTTCGGGCAGCAGGTGCCGCCAGGTGTACGCGGAGTCGGGGAAGCCGTGCAGGCAGAGCGCGAGCGGCCCGCCCTCCGGGCCCGCGGCCAGGTAGCCGAACTCCAGGTCGTTCGCCTTGACCGCGCCCCGTTCGATCCCCCGGCCGGCCTCGGATCCCGCGTCACCCATGAGCACCCTCCTCGCGATGCGAGGCGCCATTATCCCCCGCTTCGCCCGGACCCGGCTCACCCCACCAGATCACCTAACTCTTCGGATACCGCCGTGAAGCCCCATGATTGCATCGGATTCCGTGCTGACCTAGCATCGATTCAACTGGATCACTCATACGGCATCGAGGAAGAGTGATGACGGAACAGCGGAGCCACCAGACCGCCGCCCGCGACCACCTGTGGATGCATTTCGCGCGCCACTCGGCGTACGAGAACGGTGGTGAGGTCCCGCTGATCGTCCGCGGCGAAGGCCCCTACATCTACGACGACCGCGGCCGCCGCTACCTCGACGGCCTCTCCGGGCTGTTCGTCGTCCAGGCCGGGCACGGGCGCGAGGAGCTGGCGCAGGCCGCCGCCAAACAGGCCGCCGAGCTGGCCTTCTTCCCGCTCTGGTCGTACGCCCACCCGCAGGCCGCCGAGCTGGCCGAACGGATCGCGGCGCTGGCGCCCGGCAACCTCAACCGGGTCTTCTTCACCACCGGCGGCGGCGAGGCCGTCGAGAGCGCCTGGAAACTCGCCAAGCAGTACTTCAAGCTCACCGGGCGTCCCGCCAAACACAAGGTGATCAGCCGCGCGGTCGCGTACCACGGCACCCCGCACGGCGCCCTGTCGCTCACCGGCCTGCCGGAGCTGAAGGCCCCGTACGAGCCGCTGGTGCCCAGCGCGTTCCGCGTCCCCAACACCAACCTCTACCGGGCCCCCGACCGGGCGCTGCGGGACGACCCCGAGGCGTTCGGGCGGTGGGCCGCCGACCGGATCGAGGAGGCCATCGAGTTCGAGGGCCCGGAGACCGTCGCCGCCGTCTTCCTCGAACCCGTGCAGAACGCCGGCGGCTGCTTCCCGCCCCCGCCCGGGTACTTCCAGCGCGTCCGCGAGATCTGCGACCGCCACGAGGTGCTGCTGGTCTCCGACGAGGTGATCTGCGCGTGGGGACGGCTCGGCGCGATGTTCGGGGCGCAGCGGTACGGCTACCGGCCCGACATCATCACCTTCGCCAAGGGCCTGACCTCCGGGTACTCGCCGCTCGGCGGGATGCTGGTGGACGACGCCCTGTTCGAGCCGTTCCGGCACGGGACGACCATGTTCGCCCACGGCTACACGTTCGGCGGGCACCCCGTGTCGGCCGCCGTCGCCCTGGCCAACCTCGACCTGTTCGAGCGCGAGGACCTGCCCGGCCACGTCCTGCGCAACCAGGACGCGTTCCGCGCCACCCTGGACCGCCTGCGCGACCTCCCGATCGTCGGGGACGTGCGCGGCGACGGCTACTTCTACGGCATCGAACTGGTCAAGGACCGCGACACCCGGGAGACCTTCGACGACGAGGAGTCCGAACGGCTGCTGCGCGGCTTCCTGGACCGGGCCCTGTACGAGGCCGGGCTCTACTGCCGCGCCGACGACCGCGGCGACCCCGTCGTCCAGCTCGCGCCCCCGCTGATCTGCGACCAGAGCCACTTCGACGAGATCGAGCAGATCCTGCGCGGCGTCCTCACCGAGGCGTGGTCGCGCATGTGACGCCCACCGGCGGCGTCACGCCGAAGGCCCCGTACCAGGGCGGCGGTACGGGGCCTTCCGGTGGTCCTCCGAGGACGCGGGGTCAGGAGCCCCAGTCCGGGCGCAGCGGCATGTGGGCGTCGCCCCTGTCGTCCAGCTTCACCCCGAGCGTCTGGTGGAGCTGGATCCAGTTCTGCTCGAAGCCGATCTGGCAGCCGGCCATGTAGACCTTCCACACCCGGGCCGTGCCCTCGCCCACCTCGGCGACCGCCTCGTCCCAGTGCTCGTCCAGGTTGCGGCACCAGCCCGCCAGCGTACGGGCGTAGTGCTCGCGCAGGTTCTCCTGGTGGCGGATCTCGAAGCCGGCGTCGTTCATCTGCGACTGGATGTAGCCCGGCCCCTCCAGCTCGCCGTCGGGGAACACGTACCGGTTGATGAACCCGCCCTGCTTGATCGGCGGCGCGATGTTGTCGGGACGGGTGATGGTGTGGTTGAGCAGCCGCCCGCCCGGCTTGAGCTTCCCGTACAGGAACGAGAAGTACGCCGGCAGGTTCTTCTTGCCGATGTGCTCGGTGAGGCCGATCGAGCTGACCCGGTCGAACCCGGTCTCGGTGACGTCCCGGTAGTCCAGGTGCCGCACCTCGGCGAGCTCCGACAGGCCACGGTCGGCGATGGCCTTCTGCGCCCACTCCGCCTGCTGCTTGGACAGGGTGACGCCCAGGGCCTTCACCCCGTACTCCTTGGCGGCGTGCATGACCATGCCGCCCCAGCCGCAGCCCACGTCCAGCAGCCGCATGCCCGGCTTGAGGCCGAGCTTCTTGGCCACCAGGTCGTGCTTGAAGTACTGCGCCTCTTCGAGGGTCGAGTCTTCCTTGGGGAAGCACGCGCACGTGTACGCCATGGACGGCCCCAGCACCCACTCGTAGAAGGTGTTGGACACGTCGTAGTGATGCGAGATCGCCTTGGCGTCGCGCCGCTTGGAGTGCCGCAGCCACGACGGCACGCGGCTGAACGGCGCCTCCTGTGGAGGCGGGTCGAGACGCCTGCTCACGGCGGCGCGCAGCAACGGGTCCTTAAGAACCTCCCGGAGCACCTTGATCTTGTCGCTCACCGTCACGTCACTGAGGGCCTGCGTCATGGTGGACAGCGCCGTGTACATGTCGCCGCTGACGTCCAGGTAGCCGCTGATGTACGCGCGGGCCAGTCCCAGCGAACCGGGCGAGTGCACCAGGTAGGACACCGCGTACGGCGACCGCACCTCGAACCTGATCGCGGCCCCCTGCCGTCCCGCGCGAGAGCCGTCGTACGCGACGAACTCCACTGGCGTATCAGGCCCGACAAGCTCCTCGAAGACCCTGGCCAGCGTCATGATGATCCCTCCTGTCTTTCCACCCCGTCCGCAGGGGTGCCGGCGTCACCGCCCGGCCGAGCCTGGGGGCTCCCCCGATGCCCGGACGTGTCCTACCCGCTAGCGCCCGCGCACGCACTTGTCATAGAGGTCCAGAAGCCGCTTTCCGGGGTCGTACGCCTTCTTGAGCCGCTGGTAGGTCTCACCGTCGTAGTGACGCCAGAACTCGTCGCGACTGTAGAAGGACGTCGAGTACAAGGACTTGTGCCCGTCCAAGGCGGCGACCTTACGCTCGATGAGCCTGTTGTGGTACTCGGGTATCTGCCCCGGGGGGAGCCGGACCGTCCCCCAGAAGCCGACGTTCACGTACGTGCGCCCTGGTTCGAGCGGGTAGAGAGGCCAGCGGTCGCGCGCGCGCAGCGGGCACAGCCAGATCGGGCTCATCCCCACCTTCTCGTGGAAGAACTCCAGGAAGTCGGGCAGCCGCTCCACGGGCACCTCGATGTCCTGGATGACGTCCTCGCGGGGACGCTGGCCGCGCCACCGGTCCACCCGCGCCATGATGTGGAAACGGCGGTCGTAGGCGACGAGCTTGCGGTAGACGTCCGAACGCTTGGCCTTATCCGGCCACAGCCTGCGCACGACCGGGTGCTGGACGCCGAACGCGCCCGAACACCAGAACCAGTCGGTGTCCCAGCGCCAGATGTAGTCGCGGACCGTCAGGAAGTCGACCGAGCGCTCCTGGATCGACCGGTAGTAGATCCGCTGGCCCGTGTAGTCGGAGGTGTAGGGGGCGGTGTCGGTGAACGCGCCGAGGGTGAGGTACTGCTCCTTCGCGGAGAAGACGGTGCCGTCCATGAAGTCGACGGGCTCGCCGTCGTACGCCTCGTCCTCGGTGATCTTCGCGATGACCCGGGACAGCTCCGCCGCGTCCCCGAACCGCAGGTGACGCAGCCGCACGTAGGGCTTGACGGGGATCAGCTCGATCTTCAGCCGGAGGCTGTAGCCGAGCGTCCCGTAGGAGTTGGGGAAGCCGAAGAAGAGATCCCGGTGCTCGTTGTCGCGGGTCGCCGTGACGATCCGCCCGTCCCCGGTGAGCACCTCCATCTCCAGGACCGCCTCATGCGGCAGCCCGAGACGGAACGAGGTCGACTCGATCCCGAGGCCGGTCACCGCCCCGCCCAGCGTGATCGTCTTCAGCTGCGGCACCACCGTGGGCATCAGCCCGTGCGGCAGCGTGGCGTCGACCAGGTCCTCGTAGGTCGTCATGCCCTGCACCTCGGCGGTACGGGACTCCGGGTCGACGCTCAGCACCCGGTCGAACCCGGACACGTCCAGCCCCGGCGCGTCCGACGGGTCCCGCCACCGGAAGAGGTTGGAGGTGCGCTTGGCCAGCCGCACCGGCGCCCCCTCGGGGATCGCCTCGTACGACCTCCGCAGCGCCTCCACGGCCCGCTGATGATCGTCGTTGACCAGTAGCTCCGTCATCCACCCCTCCAGTGCCGTGACCAGTAAAGCGACCGACCACATGTATCTTCCACATGATTGCGGCGAGAGGGTCATCACAGGACACAGAGGGAATAAACCCCAGCGACCCGACCCGCGCCGTACCCACTCTCCCACCAGAAGCGCGAGAGGCGCGGGGGCTGGGGCGGGCTACTTGACCAGGCGGAGGATCCACGGGTAGCGAAAGGGCTCACCCGTCAGGCCGACCACGGCGGCGACGGCCGCGACGGCCCAGCTCACCGCGTACACGATGCCGCCGATCCCGAACGTCACGATCGTCACGAGCAGCAGCGTCAACTGGAAGTTCACCGCCTCCACCGCGTGCCGCCTCACGTACGCCGAACGCTTCCCACTCGTCAGCATCAGGACCAGCGGGCCCACGAACAGCGTCGCGATGCCCGCGCCGTGCGCCAGCGCCGCCAGCATCCGGTCCTCACCGGTGACGGACCCGGACGGCGGGCGGACCACGCTCTTCACCGGAGCCAGGTCCCGCGTGACCGCGGCCAGATCGCCGCGGGTCTTGGACGTCATCGCCAGATGCATCCGCATGTCGAACTCGTCGTGCTCCAGGCGCCCCTCGGCGTACGCCTCCTGGAGCCGTTCCACGACCTGGTCCCGTTCGGCATCGGAAACGCGCAGCTCAGGTGCCGTGTATCCACCGTTCATGGCTCCATGGTGAACGCCCGCCCACCCTCGTCACCATCAGGGAAACCCCCCAACGGCCCCTGAGATGACCCCCACCGCCAGGACGATCCGCGCGGAGCGGGCCCTCAGCGATCGGTGTAAATCTCCCCCGGTACGAGCGGCCTGCCGAACAACTCCGACACCGTGACGAAGAAGTACCCCTTGCGGGAAAGCCGTTCGATGATGCGGGGAACGGCGGCGACGGTGCTCGGATGGATGTCGTGCATCAGCACGATGGACCCCTCGCGGGCCTCATGCGACACCACGCGTGCGACGTGCCTCTTGTCACGGACCCGCCAGTCCATCGGATCCACCGACCACAGCACCTGCGCCAGCCCCAGCTCCCTGGTGATGGCGGCGACCCCCCTGTCGGTCGCCCCGTACGGCGGTCTCATCAGCGTGGGCGTCACCCCCGTGGCGCGCCGGATCGCCTCCTGGGTACGCCGCAGTTGGCGGCGGACCACCCGTTCGGACGGTCGGCGCAGATTCGGATGGGAGTACGAGTGGTTGGCCAGTTCATGCCCTTCCCGCGCCTCCCGGGCGACGATCTCGGGGTGCCGCTCGACGTTCTCGCCGACCAGGAAGAACGTGGCCCTCACCCGATGGGCGGCCAGCGTGTCCAGCAGCCGACCCGTCACAGGGGCCGGGCCGTCGTCGAAGGTGAGCGCGACACACTTCCTCGTCCGGCAGTCGACCGCCGGATCAACAAGCTCAAGCGGCCTCGCCGGTACCTGGGCGGATTCGACGCTGACAACCCGGACACCCGCACCACGCTCGGTCCCACCGGAGGACGCGCTCCGCGTCGCGGTCGGCACGGATGCGGCAAGACAGCCACAAACGGAAAAGCCCACGACCACCGCCGATGAGCGCAGTGTCAAACCAGCCCACCGCCCTGCCATGAACGCTCCCCCGACCACGCCCATAGTTGATCTAGCCAGTCTAGGCAGCGACCCCCACGGCACCGTGGCCACTTCACGCCCGTGTCGCCTGGGAAACCCTTTTCGCCCGACATTCGTTATCGTCGTGTTCGCAAGGTGACTCCGGAGAGGTTCCGGGGCGGCATCAGACGACGGGACGCACCATGAGGTTCCGGGACCGGTTCGGCCTTCGCAAGAACCGCGGCTCCTCGGTGACCAGGCTCGACCGCGAGGCCACCGACGCCGACATCGAGGCGCTCATCGCGTTCGCGCGCAGCCACCAGGGCGTGGAGTTCTTCGTCGAACCCGAGACCTTCGCCACCGACACCACCGCCGTGGCCGTCGCCCACGACGGCGAGTGGACCCGGCGCCGCGTCGGGTCCCCCCAGGTCATCGCCAAGGTGGCACGCGACCTCGGCCTGCCCATCTACGACGTACAACTCGTCGGCTACCCACCCCGTATGAGGGCCTGGAACGAACGCAACCGCGACCGCCGAATAGACCCCGGCTCCCCCGGCGAAGCCGTCCGCTCCTAACCCACCCCACCCGCCCCACAAACAACCAAACGACCGCCACCCCAGCAGTCCTGACGCACAGGCGACGCCACTCCACGCCGCAACGCGGCGCCCAGCCCCGCCACAAAGGCGCCACCACGTGACTCCTGAGGCGCCAACCGCGACCACCTTGCGGCCCCACGGCCTGAACCTGCCCGCAACCACCACCGGCGTCGCGCCACACGCCACCAAACAACCAGAGCCATCAACAAAGCACCCACCTTCGCGCCCACCAGCACGGACCACACAACCCGTCATCCGCCCAGTCCCGCCGGTGTCGCGCCGTACCCCAACAACCAACCAGGGCCATCGGCAGAACGTTCACCTTTCGCGCCCACCACAGGTCACAGAACTTGACAGGGACCACCGTCGGCATCCGCCCCGCCGGGACCCCACCCACCGCCACTCCACCGCGTGCCGCGCGGCGCCGACACAGGCCAAACCACACCGCTTGTAAGGCGTGTTCAGAAGTGGATCACCTAAGTGATCCACCTTTCTGGATGATCTTGTTGTGGGTCGGGTGATCTGACCTCCGCGCAGTGGGCGGGCCTGGAGCCGTTACCGCAGGTTGGCAAGAAGCCGGGACGGCCGCCGAAATGGACGAAACGGCAGCTCAGCGGGCCGTCGCCGCCGTCCAGGCGCTCTTGGTGACATCGCCCCGCCCCGCCCCGCGCGCGGGGCCTTCGCGGTCGCCGCGGTGGCCGCGCGCCCGCTCGGCGGGTACAGGCACCGCGGTGGCGCGGGCGGCCCGGCCCATCAGCCCGACCGGCGGCCACGGTGTGGCCGCCGAGCCGGTTCGGCGACGAGTGCAGGCCGCTGAGCGGGTTTACGGGGGCCGGGGGCCGTATCGTTCGGGCGTCATTCCTGCTCCTCTTCGGCGTAGATGTCGGCGAGGTCTTCCGGCGACATCCGGAGGCGGACTTCGGACGGCGGGACGCCGGCGTCGATGACGCTGCGGAGAAGAGCGGCCATCGAGTAGTCGGGGGACGCTCGATCGAGAGCCACGTTGGCCAGGCTCCCATCGCCTCCCACGTACGCGGCGTACGCCAGCAGGGACGCGGGGGCGTCGGCGAAGCGCTCGTCGACCCGGCGCAGGATGTCGCGCCAGAAGCGGATGTCCTCCGTGGGGTCGTCCTCGTTGATGCGCACCCACGCCTCGTCCCGGACCCGCAGCTCGCGCAACGCGAACCCGAGCCAGGCAACCTCCTCGTCTCGTGGCGTCCTTCTCCCCCCAGCACCCGCGCTCCCGGGTTGGTGCGCCTGGTCGCGTCCTGAGTCCGCCTCCCGGCGTTCCCCGCTAAGCGGCGCAGCGTCCGTCAGTCCCCGGGCTTCGGGAGCGCGCTTCCCCGCGACTTGGGTTGGACGCTCCTCGCCCCAAGCCACACATTCACCGGCGCGCTTCGCGGCCTTGGTGGGACGCACCATGGGAGATCCTGCGGTCAAGGCGGAGCCCACGTCCTTTGGGGAACGGGGTGCCGTGGAATCCGCTTCGCTGGCGGCGAGATCCGCGCCGAGCACCGCCGCCCCGGCTGGACGTTCCGAAGGCTCTGCCGCGGGTCTGGTGACCTCGGTGGCGTGTTCCAGAGGGGCTTCTGCGGCTTCGATGGAAGGCCCACTGGCAGGCGGCCGTCCCTGAGCCGCCTTGGCGGCGCGCTCCGCCGAGGGCCCTGGAGAACTCGCGGTCGCTGTATCGGTTGGGCACTCCCCGCTGGACTTCGCCATCTCCTGATGACATTCCTCAGCGGATCCAGCGTGTTGGGTGGTGGGGTTTGGGGTGGTTTCTGTGGGGTTGATGGGGCGGTTACTGGCGGGCTTTTGAGCGGGTGCGTTGGTGGCGCGGGCTGGTGAGGGGTTTGGAGGGTTTGCGGGTGTTGTGTTGATGGGGTGTTTTTGGGTGGGTTTGGTGGTGTGGTAGTTCAGCAGGGTGGAGAGGAGGGTTAGGCCCTTGTGGATGAGGTGGTGGCGGTATTGGGGGGTGGGGAGGGTTTCTTTCCAGGTTTTCAGGTGGTTCTCTATTTTTTGGGTGGCTTGTTGCATGGCTGTGCGGGGCGGACCGGTTTGGGGGGCTACCGTTTGGCGGAGTTCGGCGCGGTCGGCCAGGGCCACGTGGCCTGAGTAGATGGCTTGGGCGGCTATGACGCTGGTGGAGATGTCGCAGGGGCGGCCGTCGGCGTCTGGGCTGGTGAGGGACCACCAGCGGCCGTTGGTGACCCGGGCGGCGTCCGTTACCGCCATGCCGTGGGAGAGGAGGCGGGCGCCTGTTGTGGCGGCGGCTCTGTCCACTCGGTCTTTGGGGCCGTAGCCGACTATCAGGGATTGGCGGAAGTGGTTGTCGGCCAGCATGGCGGCGAGCCGTTCCGCGGGCTCAGCCGGGTCTTCGGAGGGGAGGTCGATGCGGACGGCGCAGGTGTTGTGCGGGCCGTCGTAGCCGATCACGACGAGGCTTTCGACCGGGTGGAAGCCGAAGAGGTAGGGAATGGCGGCGATGGCGTCGGTGATGTTCCGGATGATCAGGGGGGTTCGGCCGGGCGGCGGTCCGTTCATGTGTTCGACTGTGACGGGCCGGGCGTCCGGTGGAAAGGGGGGGTGGGAGCCTGTGGATAAAGGGGGGTGAGGATTATCTCCCGAAGGTGTCGATATTTTCGATTTGCCAGCGGCCGTTGCGGTGGACGGCGCCCACGGAGAACATCGTGGCCGAGTAAGCGGTCTGGTCCTTGTCCGTGCGGGTGCTGCGCTGGTCCGCGAAGATCAGTAGGCGGGCCCTGTCACCGGTCAGCATGCGCACGCCGCTGTCGGTGACCGTGGTGGTGAGGATGAGGCGCTGCTCCGGTGCCTGCTTGCGCACCAGGGCGATCATCTCGTTGTACTGCTTGACGGCCTTGCCGGTCAGGAGCGTCTGCGCGGCACGTTCGGTCTTGCCGACATCGGTGTAGTTGTACGAGAAGACCGTGTTGATGATGTCGGTGACCTGGCCCTTGAGCTCGCTGGTGCGGGCGGTGTCGGTCAGGGCGGTGTTCCGTGCGCTCGCGGAGTCGTTGAGCGTGTGCGCCTGGCGAGCCGACCAGGCGGCCACGCAGCCGAGGATGATGGTGAGGACGGCCAGGGCGGCGGGGAGCCGTGGGTGCCGCCACACCGTGCCGAGCTTGGTCATCGTCGTTCCGCCTTTCACCCGTTCGCCCCTGCCGGTGCCTGTGCCAGCGCGCTCAGCTTCCAGCCCGTCGCGGTACGGGTGAGCTCTGCCATCAGCCGCGTCTTCTTGACGACCGGCTCCCCCTTGGGCGGGGTGACGGTGATCTGGACGCCGACGATCACGCTCGCCTTGCCCGCGTGCTGGTCCAGTTCGGTCACGGCGGCGTCCAGCACCTTGGCGGACGTGATGGTCTGGGCCTTCTTGACCTCCCGCTCGAACGCCGCCCGTCCCTGCACGATCTGCTGGTACAGCTCGCTGGTGGACGAGTCCTGCCACAGCTTGAGCCCTGTGTTCAGGTTGCGGTAGTCGAGGGTGTTGAGGTTCAGGACGGCCTGCTCCCCGGCGCGGAGGACCTCGTCACGGGTCTCGGAGAAGCGGAGCGACTCGTCGTGCGCCGCCCCGTACCACGACCAGCCGAACCACGCGGCGCTCAGCAGCGCCAGCACCGCGAGGACGAGCGCGGCGGTCCGCTTGCTCGTGGATCTCTCCTCCGGCTGCGCGGTCTTCGATGCGTCGGGTTCGTCCGGTTCTGCCGCCTCTTCCTCCGTGTCGGCGGTCTCGGACTTGTCGTCGTCCTCCGCGTCGGCGGTCCCGGACTTCTCAACGTCCTCGGTTTCGGCGGCCTCGGACTTGTCAACGTCCTCCGCTTCAGCGGCCCGGGACTTGTCAACGTCCTCCGCGTCGGCGGCATCGGAGTCTTCGGGTTCCTGTGGCTCGTCGGCCGCAGCTTCGGGAGCGTTCACGGTGGTGTGTTTCATTGGGCGCCTCTCAGCTCGACCGGATCTCGGCGATGCGCCATTGGCCGTCGCGGAGGTGGGCGGTCACGACCAGTTGGGCGGCGGCGGTGCCGCCCGCGGGCCGGCCGTTGCGGGTGCTCTGCTGGTCCAGGAAGGCCAGGAGGGTCGCGGTGTCGCCGGTCAGACGGGTGACGCCGATCCGGACGACGCGGGTGGACAGGTCGAGCTTCTGGTTCGGGGCCTGCTGTTTGACCTGGGGGAACAGGCCGCGGTACTGCTGGGCGGCGCGGCCTTCCAGCAGTTGGGCGGCGGTCCGTTCGGTGGTGGCGACGTCGCCGTGCCGGTACGAGAAGATCTTCACCAGGGCGTTGCTGACGTCGCCGGTGACCTTGGTGGTGGCCTCGGCGTCGAGGAGGGCGCGGTTGGCGGACGGGACGGTGTCCCGCTGCTGCGTGGTCAGGGCCAGGACGGCGGCGCCCGCGAGCGCGAGGACCACGGCGAGGATGAGGGGACGCCGGTGCGCTGCCATGGAACTCCTCACCTGGTGCCCGCCGGGAGTGAGGTGAGCGACTTGAGCTTCCAGCCCTCGGCGGTACGGGTCAAGGCGGCATCGTAGCGCCGTCGCTGGACGGTCGCCGCCGCTCCGGGACGAGTGATCTCGATCCGGACGGTGGCGATGACCCGGGCGGTGCCGGCGCGGCGGTCCAGGGCGGTGAGGGCGGCGTCGGAGACGGTGCCGGTGGCGCTGGTGCCGGAGCGCTGCACGGACCGGCGGCTCTCGTCGCGGGTGCGTCTCAGCTCGTCGTGCAGGGGGCCGGTGGACGCGTCGAGCCAGCTTTGCAGGCCCTGGTCGATGCGCTTGGCGTCCATGGTGTTGAGCGCGGCGATCTGCTGCTTGGCGGCGATCACGACGCGGTCGCGGTCGCGGGCCATGTCCTGGGTCTCGCCCTGGCGCAGGTCCCAGTACGTCCAGCAGGACCAGCCGAGGAAGACCGCGGCGGCCAGCACCAGGGCCCAGGCGAGCCGTGTGCCCCGGCGGCTCGGCTCGGCGTTTTCCTGTTCCGATTGCTCCTCGGGTTCTTCCGAGAGCTCTTCGTCCACCTTGACGGGGGCTTCCGTGGAGTTGCCGGTCATCGGTCCGCTCCCAGGCCGAGAAGGTCGCCCATGTCGGGTTGCCGCGCGTCCACGCCGGGGAGGCCGAGCGCACCGGGGAGGCCGGTGTTCGGGGCGGAGGTGAGGCCCACCAAGCCGGGGCGGGCCGGCTCGGGGACTCCGCCGCGCGGGGCGTTGGCCGCGCCACGGACGTTGACGCCGCTGCTGGCCGGCATGGTACAGCGCGCGCCGGTGTTGAGCGGCGGCCCGGCGGAGGTGTTGAGCCCGTTCCGGTACGTGGTGCCGCCGTACCCCTGGGTGCAGGGCAGCGGGTCGAAGAAGGTGGTGACGAGCCCGAAGCGGATCTTGCCGTCGTTCACCACCGTGGAGCCGATGGCCGTCACCTGCGGTAGCCGCACCATCAGTTCCTCCAGTCCGTTCACCCGGGTGACGGTGAGGTCGGACAGGGTGAGGAGGTTGGCGATGACGACGGCGAAGCTGGGGTCGAGGTCGCGCAGCAGTCCTGCGATCTCCGAGCTCGCCTGGGGGGAGACCGCGATGAGCCTGCGCAGGTCGGCGTCGGAGGTGCGCAACTGTTGCGCGAGGAGCCGGGAGCCGTCGGCGAACGCCTTGAGCGCGGCGGCCTCCTGGTTCTGCGTGCGCAGGGCGAGTTCGCCGTCGCGGATGAGCGTGCTGGTGGGCCGGATGTTGGCGTCGGCGGCGCGGACGAAGGTGTTCTGCGCGTCCATCAGCGCCTGAAGGTACGGCCCTTGCCCGTTGAACGCCCGGTAGAACTCGTCCACCACGATCCGCAGCGACTCCAGCGGTACGGAGCCGGTGAAGTCCTTGGCGGACTTGAGCAGGTCGGTGACGGGCGCGGGCGTGGTGGTGACCGAGCGCGGTATCACCGCCCCATCGCGGAGGTACGGGCCGGAGTTGTGCGAGGGACGCAGGTCCACGTACTGCTCGCCGACGGCGGAGAGGTTGGCGACGACCGCGCGCAGGTTCGACGGGATGGGCGGCGCCGAGTCGTTGATCTTCAGGTCGGCGACCACGCCGTCGTCGGTGAGGTGCAGGTCGCCGACGCGGCCGACGGAGACGCCCCGGTAGGTGATGTTGGAGCCGGGGAACAGCCCGCCGGTCTCGGCGAGTTCGAGCTTGGCGACGTAGTAGCCGCGCAGGCCGATGTACCGGCCGAGGTCGGCGTACCGGGACCCGATGAACGCGATCACCGTCACCGAGATGAGAAGGAACGCGAGGGTCCTGAGCCGCGTGCCGAGGGTGATCATCAGCCGCCTCCCTGTCCCGGGGTGAGTTCCGGCAGGATCCCCGCGCCGCCGGACGGGCTACCTGAAGGTGCGGTCGGGCTTGCGGACGGCGAGGGCGTGCCGGGGACGATCGGCGGTTCCACGACCGACGGCGTGTCGGCCGGTGGCAGCGGCAGCGTCGGGACGCCCCGCGCGTTGGACGCCGCCTGCGGGGCCGGCTCTTCGTCGGCGTCCGTGAGCCGCGGGATGATCTGGGTGCCGGGTACGGCCGTCACCGTCAGGTACGCGTTGAGGTAGTCGCCCTTGACCGCGTTCAGCACCTCGTCGGTGAACGGGTAGGTGAACAGCACTTCGAGCGACCGCGGCAGGTCCTTTCCGGCGTCGGCGAGCTTGCGCAGGATGGGGGCGAGGGCGCGCAGGTCGGCGACGAAGTCCTCCTTGGAGGCGTTGATGGTGCGCACCGCGACGTCCGACAGTTCGTCGAACTGGCGCAGCAGCCGGATGAGGGCGCCGCGCTGTTCCTCCAGCACCTTGAGCCCCGGGCTGAGGTCGGCCAGCACCGTGTTGATCTTCTGGCGGCGGGTGGACAGGGTGACCGACAGCCGGTTGAGGCCGTCCAGCGCGGCGACGATGTCGCCCTTGCCGGCGTCCAGGCTGGTGGTCAGCTCGTTGAGGCGGCGGAGCAGCGACTTGATCTGCGGCTCGTTGCCGGCGAGCGCCGCGTTGATCTCCCGGGAGATGGTCCGCAACTGCGGCAGCCCTCCGCCGTTGAGCAGCAGCGACAGGGCGCCGAGCACCTCTTCGACCTCGACGTTGCGGCCGGTCCGGGACGCGGGGATGCGCGACCCGTCGCGCAGCGTTCCGACGGCGCCCTGGGACGGCGCGGCGAGCTGGATGTACTTCTCGCCGAGCAGGCTGGACTGCTCCAGCTGTGCCGTGGCGTTGGCGGGCAGCCGCACCTTCCCGTTGAGGACGATGGTGACCTGCGCGGTCCAGCTGTTGGCGGGCAGCGACACCTTGGACACCCGTCCCACCGCGACGTCGTTGACCTTCACGGCGGCCTGCGGGACGAGGTCGAGCACGTTGGTGAACTCGGCGGTGACGGTGTACGGGTCGTCGCCGAGGTCGGCGCCGCCGGGGAGGGGGAGGTCCTGGATCCCGGTGAACCCGCCTCCGCATCCGCTCAGGAACACGGTGGTGGCCGTGGCGACCGCCATCGCCGACGCCAGGGAACGCCGTGAACGGAACGCCTGCCCGCGCTCGCGCCGGCTCATGACCGGCCCCCCTTCTCCTTGGCGGCAGGCGTCCCGAAGGTGTCGCCCGAGGCCGGCAGGGGCAGCGGCGGCAGGATCCCGGTGGCCGACCCTTCCTCGACGGGGGCCAGCGTCCCGGCCCGGCGTTTGTCGCACAGCGCGCCGATCGTCGGGTCGGTTCTGGCGGCGGTGCCGCACACGGGGTTGCCGGTGCCCTGGGTGATGGCGGCCAGGGCCGAGCCCGCCGCGGACGTCCCGGAGTTCGGGAACATGCTGATCTCGTTGAGGTTGCCGCGTCCCATGAGCGTCCGGGTGGCGGGGTCGTAGCTGTTGACGAGGTTGGTGGCGGTGAGCGGCAGCACGTCGAACGCCTCGGCCAGCGAGCGCCGCTGGTCGACCAGCACCTGGGTGATGGACGCGAGCCTGTCGATGTCGGTCTTGAGCAGCGCCCGGTGGTCCCGGATGAACGTGCGGATCTGGGCGAGCGCCGCGGCCAGTTCGCGCAGTGCGGCGCCCAGCTCGTCGCGGTCGGCGGCCAGGAATCCGGTGACGTCGGCGAGCTGCCGTTCGGCCATCCGTACCTGCGCGTCGTTGTTCTTGATCATTGTGGTGAACTTCTGCAGGTTGGAGATGGTGGCGAACAGGTCCTCGCTGGAGTCCGCCAGTGTCCGGCCGGCCTGGCCGAACTGCGCGATGGTGTCGTTGAGCGCTTCACCGTTGCCCTGCATGTTGTCGGCCCCGACCTGCAACGCGCGGGACAGGGCGCCCTGGCGGTTGACCCCCTTGGGGCCGAGGTCCCCTGCGATGCGTTTGAGGCTGTCGTAGAGCTGGTCGAGTTCGACGGGCGTCTGTGTGCGCTCCACCGGGATCACGGCGCCGTCCCGCATCTGCGCGCCGCCGGTGTAGGCGGGGGCGAGCTGGACGTAGCGGTCGGCCACCACGCTGGGGGCGATCACGACGGCCCGCGCGTCGGCCGGCACGGGCACCTTCCGGTCCAGGACGAGCCGGGTGCGGACCCGGGTGCCGACCGGGGTCACTTCGGTGACGGTGCCGACCTTGACGCCGAGGACGCGCACGTCCGACCCCTTGTACAGGCCGACGGCCGCCGAGAAGTGCGCCTCGACGCGCCTGCCGACCGGTCCTCCGGTGACCGCCCACAGGGCCACCGCCACCAGGACCAGGGCGAGCACCAGCGCGATGACGGTACGGCGGCGTTCGCGCCACACGCGCCTGCGCATGGACATCTCCATCATCGGCCTGCGCCTCCGGAAGTGGTGCCGGGCCTGGGCGGCATGCAGCCGGTCTCAGGCTGCGCACCCGGTGCCGTGTACTCCTTGGGGACGACCCCGCACAGGTATCCGTCCATCCAGCGTCCGTTGCCGAGCGCGTTGCCGAGCAGGCGGTTGTAGGGGCCCGCCACCGCGAGGGCGCGGTTGAGGTTGTCCTGGTTGCGCTGGAGGACGTCGGCGACCCGTTCGAGGGATCGGAGCGCGGGGCCGAGCTGGGCCTGGTTGTCGGCGACCAGCCCGTTCAGTTCCCGCGCGAGCGACTGCGCCCCGACCAGGAGCCCGTGGATGGCCTCGCGGCGGCGCCGCAGCTCGGCCAGCAGCAGGTTGCCGTCCTGGAGCAGCCGGGCGAACTCCCCGCTCTGCTCGGCGAGGACGCTGGTGACGCGGCGGGCGTTGGCCAGCAGTTGGGCGAGCTGCGCGTCCCGGCTGGAAATGGTCTGTGACAGCGCGGACAGCCCGTCCAGGGCCTTGCGGACGTTGGGCGGGGTGTTGGTGAAGGTGTCGGCGATCGTCTCCAGGCTCTGCGCGACCGTGACGGTGTCGAGCCGGTCGAGGGTGCCCGACAGCTCCTGGAACGCCTGCGTCACGTCGTACGGCGACACGGTGCGGCTGACCGGGATCCGCTGGTCGGGGTTCTGCTCCGCGGGTCCCAGCGGGTCGACGGCCAGGTACTTGTCGCCCAGCAACGTCTTGATCATGATGCCGGCGGTGCTGCGGTTTCCGATCCAGGTGTCCCTGACCCGGAAGCTCACCTTGACCTTGTTCCCGTCGAGTTCCACGCCGGTGACCTCGCCGACCTTGACGCCGGCGACGCGCACCTCGTCGTCGGGACGCAGCCCGGCGGCCTCGCTGAAGTCCGCGGTGTAGGTGGTGCCGCCGCCGATCACCGGAAGGTCGTCGGCGCGGTAGGCCACCAGGGACAGCGCGAGGATGATCGCGAGTCCGGCCACGGCGATGGCGATGGGGTTGCGCTCCCGGATCGGCTTGCGCAGCAGCGGCCCGCGCGTTCTGGGGCGCTTCGCCCTGGACGGCTCCCCCGTGGCCTTCATGCCGGGAATCAGGCTCCGCTCGGGAGGTTCGGTCATTGCGGCCTCCCGCATCTCGCGATCGACTCGTCCTTGATCGGGACGCCGGTGGGCGGGTCACTGCCGTCGTTGTAGGTGACGCCGGTGACCGTGGCCTGGCACATGTAGAGGTTCAGCCACGACCCGTACGAGCCGAGCCGGGCGATGGTGGTGCTCTTCTCCGGCAGGGTCTTCAGGAAGCGGTCCAGGGTCGGCGACTCTTCGGCCAGGTTGCCCGCCAGGCGGCCGAGGTTGGTGATGCTGTCCTTGAGCGGCGCGCGCCCCACCTTCAGCAGGTCGGCGGTGCTGTTGGTCAGCTCCGACATCGCCTGGATGGCCTGGCCGAGCGGTTCGCGGTCGGCGGCGAGCCCGGTGGTGAGCCTGCGCAGGGTGACGATGAGGTCGGCGAGCTGGTCGCTGCGCGCGTTGATGGTCTCCAGCACGTCGTTGAGGTTGTCGATGACCTGCCCGATGACCTGGTCGCGGCTGGCCAGGGTGGTGGTGAGGGACGCGACGGTGCGCAGCAGCGAGTCCATCGTGGGCCCCTCGCCCTGGAGCACCTGGATGATCTCACTGGCGAGCTGGTTGACGTCGGAGGGCGACAGCGCCTGGAACAGCGGCTTGAACCCGTTGAAGAGCTGGGTCAGGTTCAGCGCGGGCGTCGTCTGCTGGAGCGGGATGGTGCCGCCGCGCGGCAGCACCTCGCCGGGCGGCCCGGTGCCGCGGTCCAGCTCGATGAACCGCTGCCCGACCAGGTTGAGGTACTTGATGGTGGCGGTGGTGGACGCCGGCAGCTTGCGCCCGGTCTGCACGGTGAACCGCACGCGCGCCTGCCGCCTGTTCACCACGTCGATGTCGGTGACCTGCCCGATCCGCACGCCCGCGATCCGGATGCCGTCGCCCTCGATCAGCCCGGTCACATCGCTGAAGATCGCGTTGTAGCGGTCGGCGCCGCCGACGCCGGTGTTGGCGACGCTGATGGCCAGGATGGCGGTGGCGGTGACCGTCACGATGACGAACAGCGCCGACTTGATCAGGGGCCCGCCCAGGCCCTTGACGTTCATCCTCACTTGAGGTTCACCTCCGCCCCCCGGTAGATCGGGCCGACCAGGACGCTGCTCCAGTCGGGCAGCGCCGTCGGCACCTCCTGAAGGGACGGCGCCACCAGCTCGTTCACCAGCGTGTTCTCCTGCGGTGAGTTGGGCAGCCCCAGCCCGCCGGGCGGGACGGCGACCGGTGCGGTCTGGTTCGGCTGCGCGGCCAGGGGCCGCGCGCCACCCGAGGGGTCGAACGGAACCGGGTAGCAGCGCGGCCCGCCGGTCGCCGTGTAACGCGGCGTGTCACGTCCGGGGACGTAGCGTCCCTTGGACGGGACGACCTTGACGTCGACACGCAGGCCGGGGCGTCCCGTCCCCTTGCCGAGCAGGCGGTCCATCTGTGGCATGAAGTCGTTCAGCATCGAGAACACGCAGGGGAACTGCGGCGAGTACCGGGCCAGCACCTCCAGCGACGGTCTGCTCCGGTCCGACAGCCTGATGAGGTTGCCGGAGTTCTGCCGCAGGAACGTGGTCAGGTCCTCGGTGCCCGCGGTGACGGTGGAGTACAGCTCGCTGAGGTTGCGGCGCTGGTCGACGACGGTACGGCTGGTGTTGCTGAAGTCGTACAGCGCGTCGAGGATGTCGGGGGTGGCCTCGCTGTAGTGGTGGGTGAACGCGACCAGTTCGTGGATGTTGCGGTTGAGCGCGGGCAGGTCGGGGTTGAACTTCTTCAGGTAGGCGTCCAGGCGCACCAGCGTGTCGCCCAGTTCCTCGCCCCGTCCCTCCAGGGCCTGCGCCATCGCGGTGAGCGTCGCCGACAGCTTCGCCGGCTGGACGGAGTTGAGCAGCGGAAGGGTGTTGTTCAGGACCTCCTGGAGCTCCACCGCGTTGGCCGTACGGTCCTCGGTGATCACCGAGCCGGCGGTGAGCCGGGCCGGGGACGGCTGCGGGGGTGGGATCAGCGCGACGAACCGCTGCCCGAACAGCGTGGTCGGCAGCATCTGGGCGGACACGTTCGCCGGGATCCGCGGCACGGACTCGGGTTTGAGCGCCAGGGTGAGCCGGGCGCCGGAGCCGTCGGCCTCGATCTTCCGCACCTCGCCGACGACCACGCCGCGCAGCTTGACGTCGGCCTGCGGGTGCATCTCGTTGCCGACCGAGCCGGTGCGCAGCGTGACCATGGCGGCCTCGGTGAACCGCTTCTGGTAGATCGCCACGGACAGCCACACCAGCAGCGCGGGGACCAGCAGGAACACCACGCCCTGGAGCCGTAGCAGCAGTGTCGCCATCGGGCCTTCGTGTCTCATCGCTTGCTCACCCCGCGACCTTGACGGTGGTGGTGGCGCCCCAGATCGCCAGGCTGAGGAAGAAGTCGGTGACGCTGATCAGGACGATCGCGGTGCGCACCGCGCGTCCGACCGCGACGCCCACCCCGGCGGGCCCGCCGGACGCGCGGTAGCCGTAGTAGCAGTGCGCGAGGATCACCATCACGCTGAAGATCAGCACCTTGAGGAACGACAGCACCACGTCCGTCGGGGACAGGAACACGTTGAAGTAGTGGTCGTAGGTCCCCGCGGACTGCCCGTTGACCCAGATCGTCACCTGTCTGGAGGCGAGGTAGGAGCTGAGCAGCCCGACCCCGTACAGCGGGATGATCGCGACGGTGCCGGCGATGATCCGGGTGGTGACGAGGTAGGGCAGGGACGGGACGCCCATGCCCTCCAGCGCGTCGACCTCCTCGTTGATCCGCATCGCGCCGAGCTGGGCGGTGAAGCCCGCGCCGACCGTGGCCGACAGCGCCAGCCCGGCCACCAGCGGCGCGATCTCGCGGGTGTTGAAGTAGGCCGAGACGAACCCGGTGAACGCCGAGGTGCCGATCTGGTTGAGCGCCGCGTATCCCTGGAGGCCGACGACGACGCCGGTGAACAGCGTCATCGCGAACATGACGCCGACGGTTCCGCCGATCACGGCGAGCGCGCCGGAGCCGAACGCGACCTCGCCGAGCAGCCGCTGCACCTCTTTGAGGTAGCGGCGCAGCGCGCGGGGCGTCCACAGCAGCGCGCGGACGTAGAAGCCGAGCTGGTCGCCGGGCTTGTCGAGCCAGGCGAACCAGGAGCCGGGACGGCGCAGCCTGGAGGAGGTGGAGGCCATCGCGTCACGACCCCTTCGGCGGCACGACCTGCAGGTAGATCGCGGTCAGCACCAGGTTGACGAAGAACAGCAGCAGGAAGGTGATCACCACGGACTGGTTGACCGCGTCCCCGACGCCCTTGGGCCCGCTGCCGGGGTTGAGGCCCCGGTAGGCCGCCACGACCCCGGCGATGAAGCCGAAGATCAGCGCTTTCAGCTCGCTGATATAGAGGTCGGGCAGTTGGGCGAGCGCGGAGAACGAGGCCAGGTAGGCGCCGGGTGTGCCGCCCTGCATGATGACGTTGAAGAAGTAGCCGCCCATCACGCCGACCACCGAGACCAGGCCGTTGAGCAGCACGGCGACCAGCATGGCCGCCAGGACCCGGGGGACGATCAGCCGCTGGATCGGCGAGACGCTCATGACCTCCATGGCGTCCATCTCCTCGCGGATGGTCCGCGAGCCGATGTCGGCGCAGATCGCCGAGCCGCCCGCCCCGGAGATCAGCAGCGCCACGATGATCGGGCTGGCCTGCTGGATCACCGCGAGCACGCTGGCGCCGCCGGTGAACGACTGCGCGCCGAGCTGCCGTGCCAGCGACCCGACCTGCAACGCGATCACCGCGCCGAACGGGATGGACACCAGCGCGGTCGGCAGGATCGTCACCGAGGCGATGAACCAGAACTGCTCGATCAGCTCCCGCACCTGGAACGGGCGCCGGAACATCTGCCGCAGCACGGTGGCGCCGAGCGCGAACAGCCGGCCGGTCTCGCGCAGCGCGCCCGTGCCGGGGATCGGGGCGCTGGGCGGCGCGGTCACAGCGACGCCCCTCTGCGGCGCGGCAGCAGACTGCTCACGATCGCCTCCTGCGCGGGCGGTGGCAGCGTCGGCAGCATGGACATCACCCGTTCCCTGCGGCGCGCGACCGCCTTGCGCTCGGGCATTCCCGGGCTGGGTTCGAGCTGCGGGACGATCTCCGGGACGCGGGTGCGGGGCATCTGGAGCGCGGCCTCGGCGGCGAGCGTGGCGGCGTCCTTCTCCTCGCTCATCCCGATCGGGCCCTGCCGCGAGCCCCGCAGGAACTGCGCGACCACCGGCTCGTCGCTGGTCAGCAGCACCTCCCTGGGCCCGAAGGTGACCAGGTCGCGGCGGAACAGCATGCCGATGTTGTCCGGGACGGTGGACGCGATCTCGATGTTGTGCGTGACGATCAGCATCGTCGCGTCGATCCGCGCGTTCAGGTCGATCAGCAGTTGTGACAGGTAGGCGGTGCGGACCGGGTCGAGGCCGGAGTCCGGCTCGTCGCACAGGATGATCTGCGGGTCCATCACCAGCGCGCGGGCCAGGCCGGCGCGTTTGCGCATGCCGCCGGAGATCTGGCCCGGGAGCTTGCGTTCCTGGCCGGCCAGACCCACCATCTCCATCCTTTCCAGGACGATCCGGCGGATCTCCGACTCCTTCTTACGGGTGTGCTCGCGCAACGGGAACGCGATGTTGTCGAACAGGTTCATCGACCCGAACAGCGCCCCGTCCTGGAACATCAGCCCGAACAGGCGGCGCGTCTCGTAGATCTTGCGCTCAGGGTCGTTGACCATGTCGACGCCGTTGATGAGCACCCGGCCGCGCTCGGGCTTGAGCAGCCCGATCAGTGACTTGAGGAACACCGTCTTGCCGGTGCCCGACGGGCCGAGCAGCACGCTGACCTCACCGGCGGGCAGGGTCAGCGACACGTCCCGCCAGATGGTCTGCCGCCCGAAGGACTTGGTCAGCCCTTCGACGACGACTTCGAGTCCCATTCGACGAAATCCATTCCGCAGAAGCCGAACATCGATCTTTTGAAAACCGGCCCGCAATAGCGACCGCCATCGAGGTTGCGACATCGGTCGCTACTGGCCGGTACGCTACTTCCGGCGCACGGCGGGACGCAAGTAATCCAGGAAGATGGAATTCCACCCCGATGGATCGTTGTCACCGAATGACAATCGCTACCGAACGGTTTGTCTCCGAGTGCGCGTCCGGCGGCGACACGGTGCATCTCCACAGGTCACGGGATGGTATCGGGAAATGCGGAAAGGGTCTTGTCAAGCCCTTGACACGAATATGCCGTCATCGAACGGATGGCGCAGAACGGTCCGGCCCGCGGCATTGACCGCCCCCTTAATGATTGCCGAACGTCACGTCCCCCGCGTGTTGCTAGGATCATGCGCATGACCTTCTTCTTCCTGCGTTAGGGATCCGCCGGCGAGGCGAGGAGCCCCCGTCGCCGGCGATGCGGGACCGGCAGGCCGCCCGTCCCGGGTCCTGACGTGGGAGAAGAAGATCATCATGCGCATGGTGGCGCGTTGCGTCCGCGGGCTCGAGTCCCTCCTGGCCACCGAGATCCTCCGGTACGAGGTCGGCACCGTCACCCGGATCGGGCACCGCGAGGTGCGGTTCCGCACCGGGTCTCCCCCGGCCGGCACGGCGCGGCTGCGCACGGCCGACGACGCCTTCCTGCTGGTCGCCCGCATGCCCGACATCGGCCCGTCCAGGGCGGCGGTCGCCGGGCTCACCGACCTGGCCGCTTCGGCGGACCTGCGCCACGTCCCTGCCGGGCAGGACGTGGAGGTGTCCGCGTCGTTCCTGGGGCGGCGCAGGTTCAACCGGTACGACGTCGAGGACGCGGTGGGCCGGGCCTTGGCGGCACGCCTGCACGTCCGGTATCACTCACGGCGTGACGGCGGCCGGCCACCGCAGGGCTGCCAGGGGTGGCGGCTCACGTTGGACGGCGCTCACGCCAGCCTCATGCTGCGCGTCTTAGAGCGTCCCCTGCATCGCCGCCCGTACAAGCGCAGCACCATCCCCGGCACGCTGCACCCACCCGTGGCCGCCGCCATGGCACTGCTGGCCGACATCCAGCCGGGCCAGGTCGTGGCCGACCCCTGCTGTGGTGCGGGCACACCCCTCATCGAGGCAGCCAATCTGCACCCGGGCGCAACGTTCCGGGGCTTCGACACGGCACCCGCCGCGTTGCGTGCGGCACGCGAGAACGCGCGGGGGCTACCGATCGTCCTTCGCCGAGGGGACGCGGGCGACCTTCCTCTAGGGGACACGAGCGTGGACAGGGTCATCACCAACCCGCCCTGGGGCGCACAGGTCAGTCCCTCCGGTCTGCTCGCCCGCGACCCGCGCCGCTTCTGGACGGAGCTGCGCCGCGTCCTCACGCCCAAGGGAGCCGCGGTCGTCCTCATCCCCGACCCTGGTGCTCTGGCGTCCGCGATACGCGAGGGACTGACACCCGTCCACGTGCAGCAGATCAGGCTTGCGGGGACCCACTCGCACCTCGTCCGGTTGCACCGGCGGCCGTGAGGACTAGGCGGGCGGTGGGGCGAGGCCGGGGTGCTTGCGCGTGTACGTCGGCTCGGGGTGTTCGGTGAAGCCGAGGGACCGGTAGAGCGGGATCCCGGACTCCGTGGCGTGCAGATCGACACGATCGACGCCACGGGCGTCGAACCAAGCGATCAGATCCTTCATGATGGCGCGGGCGTGGCCGCGGTGCCGGTGGGCCGGGTCGGTGATGACGCCGAAGATGTAGCCGACCCGGCCCGTCCGGTTGTACGGGGACGGAAGGCGCTGGTCGATGACGCCCATCCCGGACGCGATGGGACCGGTGGCGCCGTCACCGACCACGACGATCCGCGTGTCGTCCGCGGCAAGCCGTTCCTTGAGCGCGGCGGCGCAGGCGTCCCGCCACCCGTCCCCGAAGGGCGCCTCGCCGAAGTCGTCCCTCAGCTCGGCGAACATCTGCGCGCGAAGCCGCACCAGCCCGGAGATGTCCTCAACGGTCGCCTCTCGTACCTCCGACATGCCAACACCCTACGTCCGGCCTCCGGGCGACCGCCGCGCCGGAATACTCGGGCGATGTCGGGCACGGCCAGTCATTGGAGGACGTTGACGTGGGGAACGCGCCGTACGAGATCCTGGAGAAGGACGACCGTAGGGAGGCCGGGCGGACGAGGCCGGTCTTCCTGGACACCTCCGGACGGCGGCGGCGATGGCTGCGGGTCGCGGGCTTCGGCGTCGCGGGGGCCTGCGGGATGTACACGGCGGTCGTGGCGGTCAGCCTGATGGGAGGGCCCGTCAGCCCCGACTCGGTACTGCCGCTGCCCGAGCACGGCACCGCCGCCAAGAGGGCGGACCCGGCGCCGACCCGCTCCGCGCCCACGGCACCCGGCACCGCTCCCACACGTGGTCTGCGGCGGCCGCGGCCGACCGCGTCCCCTGCGCCCGGCACGGTCGGGAAGAGAACGATCCCGGCTCCGGCCACAGTTGTGCCGTCACAGGCGCCCTCCAGCCCCCGCTCCACGCCGCCCACCCCGGCGCCGTCCACCACCACACGCACTCCGGACCCCGACGAGCGACGCGCACCGTCCCGGCGCGGCGGCGGGCTCCTCGGGCTGCTGGGCCTCGGATGAGCACGCGGGATCTCCCCCGGATCTCCACAGGACCGCCACCACTCGCGGCCGGTCGCCCGCGTCCAATGAGGCATGCGCGTGAAGATGATCCTCCCGGCACTGACCGAGGCGACCTCTCCCTTCTTCCGTCCGATCAAGTACTCGCTGTTCCCGCCGCTGGGACTGGCCACGCTCGCCGGCTACCTCGACCCCGACGACGAGGTCACGGTGACCGACGAGCACGTGCAGAAGGTCGACACCTCCGACGAGCCCGACCTGGTCGTGATCCAGGTCTACATCACCTCGGCGCGGCGCGCGTACGAGCTGGCCGACCTGTACCGGAGCCGCGGCGCCTACGTCTGCCTCGGCGGGCTGCACGTGACCTCGCTTCCGGACGAGGCGGCCCGGCACGCGGACACCATCTTCTGCGGCCCCGGTGAGGACACCTGGCCCCGCTTCCTCGCCGACTTCCGCGCCGGGCACCCGGCGCCACGGTACGAGTCGTCCGAACGCACGCTCGCGGGGCTGCCGCCGATCCGCCGCGACCTCATCGCCCGCGAGCGGTACCTGGTGCCGAACTCGATCGTGGTGTCGCGCGGCTGCCCGCACGTGTGCGACTTCTGCTACAAGGAGGCGTTCTTCGAGGGCGGCAAGTCGTTCTACACGCAGACCGTCGACGCCGCGCTCGCCGAGATCGAACGGCTGCCCGGCCGCCATCTGTACTTCCTGGACGACCATCTGTTCGGCAACGCCCGCTTCGCGTCCGCCCTGTTCGACGGGATGCGCGGGATGGGGCGGCTCTGGCAGGCCGCCGGGACGGTGCAGGCGGTGCTGCGACCGGGGCTCCTGGAGAAGGCCGTGGAGTCGGGGCTGCGCAGCCTGTTCGTCGGCTTCGAGACGGTCAACGCGGGCAACCTCACCGAGCAGCGCAAATGGCAGAACATCGACCGCGACTACGGCGCGGTCGTCCGCAGGCTGCACGACAACGGCGTGATGGTGAACGGCAGCTTCGTCTTCGGGATGGACGAGGACGACCCGGGCGTGTTCGACCGCACGGTCGACTGGGCGATCGGCCAGGGAATCGAGACCGCCACCTTCCACATCCTGACGCCGTACCCCGGCACGCGCCTCTATGACCGCATGGCGAAGGCGGACCGGATCCTGCATTCCGACTGGGACCGGTACGACACCCGGACCGTCGTCTTCAAACCCGCGAAGATGACCGAGCGCCAGTTGGAGGACGGATACTGGCGCGCGTACCGCGACTTCTACCGCTGGGGCTCGATCTTCCGCGGTGCCGCGACCAAGCCGACGTTGCGCGGAAAGGCGAGGCACGCCGCGTACGCGGGCGGCTGGAAGAAGTTCGAGCCCGCCTGGGACCTGGTCATCCGCGCCAGGCGAGCGGGCCGGGCGCTGCCGTTGCTGGAATCCATCCTGGCCGGATTCGGCAGGCATCGCGCCGAACCCGGCCGGGAACCGGCGGAAACGGTGAGCCCCGCTCCATGAGAGCACTGACATGGGCCGTTCCCGCATCAAGCCTTTCGTGATCGTCTCGGCCGCGGTCTCGGTCGCCATCGGCCTGCCGACACTCCTCCTGCCGATCCGGATGAGCCACGGCGCCGGAAGCCTCCGCTGCGAGGATTTCGGCGCCGACGGGTCCTGCCCGACGGAACCGCTGGTGGACCGGCTGGCCGGTGCCGGTGTCCTGGTCGCGGCCCTGATCGCTCCGACGCTGGCCCTGTTCGCCCTCGCCGGGGAAGGGCGGCGCCGGTCGATCGCGCGGGCCGCCTGGGTGATCTTCCTCGGCGTGTACTGGGCGGTGGTTGTGATCATCGGGCTGCTCATGCTGACGGTGGCGGATGACGTCGCCCCTGACCCGTCCGACACCACTGGCCGGGATGCCACAGGCGTTCTGAAGGGTGTACGGAAGGTTCTTCTTGTCACCCCGGGATTGAGGTAGACGGCGGTCTCACCCGGCGGGAGCGCACGCAGCTTGGCGGCCATTCGATCGAGTTCGTCGGCGATCTCATTCGCCTGCCGCCTCCCGCCCTCCGGGTCGGGGCCCACGTGAAGCCATCGATGTCCTTGGCCGCGGCACGGATCTCGGAGGCGGCGCCTCGGAACGCCTTCGTGTGGTCCGCGGAGTACCGGCTGCGGCCGAGGCTCTTCGTCTTCAGCGAGCCCAGCTCGTGGCTGATGCACCCGCACGGATCCGCCGAGTACCTGAGGTCGGTGACCAGGCCGTATCGCGATTCGCCAAGACCCGCTAAGCCCCTGGACGGCCCATGGCGCACCGGGCCCACACCCACTTGCCGCCGTTGGGATCGCGGGTCACCCCGCATGAGGTCGAAAGCGCCTGGACGAGCGCGAGCCCCCAGCCGCCGTTGTCGTCGAAGCTCTCCTCGGAGAGATCCAGGTCGTCGAGGCCGAGTTCGGCGACCGGCCTGGGCTCTGGCATGCGGGCGCTGGAGTCCCACACGGCGAAGAAGATCCCCTGACCGTCCCGCCCGACCTGGAGGACGATCTTCTCGCCGGGGGTCACCTCGGCCGCGTTGGTGACCAACTCGCTGACGATAAGAAGTGCATCGTCCAGAACAGCGGAATAGTCCCATTTACGAATCCGAGCGCCGGCCAGCACCCGCGCCACCCCTATCGCCGCAGGTGAACCTGGCATGGAAAAGATCAATTCATCGGCCTTCGTCGCCACCACTGCCTCACCGTCAGTCGCGCTTGCTAATTTCTATGCCAAGGATCACAAGTGCGCCCTACGGTTCGGGTGTACAACAAACAACTTCAAACTTGGGAGGAACGATGCCCCCCGTTCGCGAACCCCTCGACCCCAAGATCTCGCTGTGGCACTTTCTGGCCGTCTACATGCGCTTCTGGCGCGAGAAGCACGGGCTCACGCTCGATCAGTTCGGGCGCATCATGGGCGTCGCACGATCCAGTGTTTGCAACATGGAGGCATGCAGGCAGCGCCCCCAGGAAGACCACATGCAGAAGCTGGACGAAAAGTTCGACACTGGGATGCTTTTTAGGCTTTTGCTGTGGTTTGCCCGAATGTCCCACGATCCCGACTGGGGACGCCAACTCCGCAAGTACGAGGAGCAAGCGAAATCAATCCGGAGCTATCACGGCCATACGATCCCCAGGCAGTTCCAAACCGAGGACTACACACGTGCACTGGTCGAGGCCGGATCGGCTGAGGATGTCGAGGCTGCGATAGCAGGGCGCCTCTCTCGCCAGCGCGCCCTCCTCGACCGTGAAAAACCTCCGTTCTTCTGGGTGCTCATCGACGAGAAGGTGCTGGACTGCTGCGTCGGCGGGCAGAGTGTCATGCAGGCTCAGCTCGCGCACTTGCTGGAGATCATGGATCGTCCGAACGTGATCGTGCGTTTCGTCCCGTCCGCGGCAGGCGCCCACCAAGGCTTCGACGGCCCGTTCCAGGTCATCAGTCTGGAGGAGCGAGACGTCGCCTACGCCGGGGCTCAGAACGGCGGGCGGCTGATCGAATCACCCGTGGAAATCAGAGAACTTTGGGATAGGTTTGAACGCATCGGTGCGAAGGCTCTCCCAGAGTCCGCCTCGCGGACCCTCGTCGAGCAGTATTTGGAGAGGTACAGATGAACGTGCAGTGGCGCAAGAGCACTCACAGCGGCGGTGTCAACGACGAGCACTGCGTTGAGCTGGGACGTCTCGAACAGGGCATCGGGGTAAGGGACTCCAAAGACCCAGAGGCCGGTCACCTCACCCTCACACCCGTCGAGTTCGGCACCCTCATGAACTGGATCAAGCGACACCAGAAGCCC
>NZ_JBIMPP010000052.1:0-59722 GCF_043906805.1 Actinomadura sp. SCN-SB
TAGGCGCAGCCGGTGGCCACGAACACGATCGCCGCTGGCACCTCACGATCGCCGGCACGCCGCCGCCCACCGCCCTGTGGACGCGTCGGCGCAGGTGGCACGACCCGCTGGAGCAACCTCCCACAACTCATCAGGAACCAGGTGCTCCACCATCGTCACGGCGGAACGAAACCGACCCCACCAAACGAAACACTGTCTAAAGGCGAGTGGCCGTCTGGATCAGCCCGGCGAGGGCCAGGGACCGGCTGTGCGGCGGCCAGGCGATCACGGTGGTGACGGTCGGCGCGTCCAGGATCGGCACGAAGGCCAGGTCGCGGCGGAGATGGGTCCGGGCGGTCTCCGGTAGTAGGGCCACCGCCCTGCCCAGCGCGATCAGCTGCAGGAGCTGGGCGTGGTCGTGCACCTCGGGTCCCGGACCGTCGGGGTAGCCGCCGTCGCAGTGCGGCCAGCGTGGCAGCGGAAGGCCGGCGATGTCGGCCATGCGCAGGTCCCCGCGGCCTTCGAGGGGATGGTCTTTCGGCAGGACCAGAATCTGGCCCTCGGTGCTCAGCTCCTCGATGTCGAGGCCGGTCGTCGAGTCGAACGGCCTGTGCAGCAGGCCCACGTCGGCCCGGCCGTCGCGGAGCAGCCGCCCCTGCTCTCCGATCCCGCACAGCAGGACCTCGACGGCGACCGCGCCGGGCTCGGCGGCGTAGGCGTCCAGGAGTTTCGGCAGCAGTTCACCCGACGCCCCGGCCTTGGTGACCAGCACCAGTTTCGGCTCCCCGGCGGCGGCGCGGCGGGTGCGGCGCGCCGCGGCGTCGACCGCGTCGAGGGCAGCCCGGCCCTCTCTGAGCAGGACCTTTCCGGCCTCAGTGAGTTCGACCGTACGGCTGGTACGTTCGAGAAGCTGAACGCCCAGGCGGCGTTCCAGCTGCTTGATCGCCCGCGAGAGGGGCGGCTGGGCGATCCCGAGGCGCTCGGCGGCGCGGCCGAAATGGAGTTCCTCGGCGACGGCGACGAAGTACCGCACTTCTCGCGTCTCCATGCTCTCACCGTACCCGGGGATCAATACCCGCGAGGTATCGAACGCTACCCAGTCGGTGTTGGAGTGCTCTCGGCCGTACGGCCAGGATTTCTGGTATGAGCGAACAGACGATCACGCTGATCACCGGCGCCAACAAGGGAATCGGATACGAGATCGCCGTCGGGCTCGGCGCCCTTGGCCACACCGTCGGCGTGGGGGCCAGGTCCCCGGAGCGGCTCTCGGCGGCCGTCGAGAAACTTCGCGCCGAGGGGGTCGACGCGTTCGCGGTACCCCTCGACGTGACTTCCGACGAGAGCGTCACCGCCTCGGCCTCCCTACTCTCCGAGCGTTTCGGACGGCTCGACGTGCTGGTCAACAACGCCGGGGTGACCGGTGGGATGCCGCAGACGCCCACGACCGTCGCCCCCGCGACCATGCGAACGGTCGTGGAGACCAACGTGATCGGCGTCATCCGCGTCACCAACGCCATGCTGCCGCTGCTCAGGCGGTCCGCCGCACCGCGAATCGTGAACATGTCCAGCAGCGTCGGGTCTCTCACCCGCCAGAGCTCTCAGACCGACGTGCAGGCCGTAGGCCCGATCTCCGCCGCCTACTCGCCCTCCAAGACCTTCCTCAACGCCGTGACCCTCCAGTACGCCAAGGAACTACACGACACCAACATCCTGATCAACGCCGCCTGCCCCGGCTACTGCGCAACCGATCTCAACGGCTTCCGCGGCATCCGCACCGCCCAACAAGGCGCCGCCATAGCCATCCACCTGGCCACCCTGCCCGACAACGGCCCAACCGGCTCCTTCTTCGAAGACGCCGGCGTGGTGCCCTGGTAACTCGTCAACCAAGCCGTACGAAACCCGCGTCCCCGATCTGAAGCGGCCCGGGCTTCGGGCGGCGTTGGCCCAAGTGCACGTCGCCCGCGCGGGCCGAAGCCGGCCGCTACGAACGCAAACCCGAACGCTTCCCCGCCTTCGTCGACATCGCCGCAACCCTCATCTGCTCCCGCCGACTCACCAAGAATCGACCTCTAAGGAGCGCCCGCCGTCTGAACCCGTCCCTCAACACCGTCCAGCGCTACGCCCGTACCCACCCAGCGCGAGACCCTGCGTCGCGCGCCGCGTTACCGGCTCACCCTCGTCGACTTTTACCGCGTCCACCCGCGGGACCTGCGCGCCGCCGATTCAGCATTCCCCGCCCCTACCGCCGTTCTATGAGATCAAGCATTTCGGCTACACCGGCAGTCTTAACGCCCTACCACTAGATCGCCCAAGGTCGGGCCGAAGGAGATCGGTCCGTCATCACCGCACGCCGACTGGCCAGTTTCCTGCTCACCCGTCTTGGCAGGTTGCGTGACAGCGACCCCGGACCGCTGTAGGGGCTCACATCCGTCCGCCCCGAGCTGGCTGAGCTCGACCACCCTGGTCCGTTGTCAACGGAGATGGCTTTCTCCCCCGTCACGGACAACAAGGCTCCCCACTGACGGACATCGATACTCCCCGGTGGTGGAGGTGAGGGCTCCCCGTCCGTCAGCGGGGAGCTGTCTGTCCGCCGGTGGGGAGTTTGCCGTGTCCGCTGACAGTCCGCGGCTTCGCCGGGATCCTCGCCACGGGCGAAGGCTTCGAACTGCCCGCCTTGACCACCGCCACCTGGGCCGCCGGCCTGCGCCACCCGCACGACTTCGCAGGCGGCCCCGAGTTCGACCGCGACGCCCCCACCACAACTGCTGCATCGAAGGCGTCAACACACGCACGAAGGGGATCATGCGGCAGCTGCACAGCCGTGCCGGTTCGGATCCTCGGCCACCGCATCCCGCTGCGGTGATGATCGTTCAGCACCATCACCGATTACCCGACAGAGCAGCAACCCTGCGCCGGCTGATCCCTCCCACCGACACCCCACTTCCGCCCGGGCGGTCCGCGCCGGGTGGCTCGCACGGGGCGAGGTCGATGCGCGGACGCGATGACCGTGGCCGCGATCCCAGGACCCCGAGGAGCAACCCGGTCATCGTAGGTGGGGTGGTGATCCGGAAGGCCGGAGCCCGTTGGCCCCGGCCGGTGTCCCGGGCGGGCCGGATATCCGGCTCACCCAGGAGCTGATTCCTCCTGGAGAACGTGATCGAACAGGTCCGTGGCCTCGACATGGAGGATGTCCGCCGCCGACTCTCGTCCTCCTGCCCCCGTCGGCTCTCCGCCCCGGTGTTCCAAGGCGTACCGGTACGCGCCGCGACCGGAAGCGGGTTCGGGGGTGATGCCGGGCGCTGATCCGGCACGACCACGGCGCAGGCGAAGGGGCGGCCGTTGGCCGGTCTGACATGGCCGGTTACGGTCGCGCCGACCCGGGCGTGTGGAGATCGAGTCCGTTCATCCCGGCCACATGATCGAGCTGCCCGGGGCCGAGGGTCACTGATCACTCGCTCGCCGGCGAGATCACTTCCACATTCGGGGCATATCCGCGCGGTTATCGGCGGAGGCGGCGGCGTAGGTAGGTGATGGGGACGGCGCCGATCAGGCCCAGGGCGATCGGGGTGGCCGGTGCGGCGGCGGAGGCGGCGTTCAGGCCGCGTTGGTCGTAGGTCTCGGGGATCGGGAGGGTGCCGATCCGGTTCAGGGGCCAGACGATGACGAAGGCGCGGCCGATCACGCGGTTGGTGGGGATCGTGCCGCCGCCCGGGTCGCCGCGGTGCGAACGGGAGTCGAAGGACAGGTCGCGGTGGTCGCCCATCACCCAGAGCTGGCCCGGCTTGACGGTGACCTCGAAGGGGTCATCGGAAGGCTTGTTCCGTTCATTGGTGACCGGGTCGGTGAACAGATAGGAGTCCTCGTTGAGGGGGACGCCGTTGACGGTGACGCGGCCCTTGGCGTCACAGCACTTCACCCGGTCACCGGGGATGCCGATGACCCGCTTGATGTAGTCCTTCTCCGTGGGGGCGACACCGAAGGCGGTTCCGATGGTCCGCAGCAGCTTCGCGACGGGGTTGCCGGGCTCCTGGACCTCGGTCTCCGGGTCCCACGAGTCCAGGCCGTTGAAGACCACGATGTCACCGCGCTTCACGTCGCGCGTATGGTAAACGATCTTGTTGACCAGGACGCGGTCGCCCACCTGGAGCGTGTTCTCCATCGAGCCCGATGGGATGTAGAACGCCTGAACGGCGAACGCCTTGATGACCAGTGCGAGGACGAGCGCGACCCCGATGAGGATCGGGAGCTCCTTCCAGAAGGAGCCCTGCTTCTTGGCCTTCTTGCCCTTGGCGGGCTTGTGCTCCCGCTCGGCGTCGGAATCCTTCTCGGAGTCCTGCTCGGAGGTCACGGCCTGCTCGTTTTCGGGCACCGCGCCCTCGGCCTCGGATCGCACGTTTCTCCGATCGTCCTCGTCGTCCATCAGAGCGAAAGCCTATCGGCGCCGAGGCCACGGCACCGTGTCCCCGGCCGTGTCGCCCGCTGGGACGTGTGCGTCAAACAGACGTACACCGCCAAATCGGCAACGCCTCGGTCGATGCGCCGGTTCCCGCGAGTCCGGATGAGAAGCCCTTTCCGAACGGACGGCCGCGGCTCCACTTTCCGATTCGGCCCGTCGGAAAGGTCCGTCGGTCATGCCGATTGGCGAGGATGGTCCCCTGTGCCCTGCCTGCTAACGGTGGGCCCGATGGGCTGCACCGGGCGCGGCGTCCGCCGGTGGCATTTGAGGGAACGCGCTCGGTGTGGACGTGCTCAGCCGGCCGATCTGAGAGGGAGCGGGAGCCGGCTTTCCGGGCGACCCCTCCGTCTGGCGGATCGCGAGGTCGCTTGGGCGCCACCGGAAGGTGGCTCTTCCTGCCCGGCCCCGGTTGGGGCCGGGTGAGGGTCGGCTGCCCTGAACGGGGGGCGTCAGAAGTCCCGCTTCTCCTTGATGCGGGCGGCCTTGCCACGCAGGTTGCGGAGGTAGTAGAGCTTCGCGCGGCGGACGTCGCCCCGGGTGACGACCTCGATCTTGTCGATCGACGGGCTGTTGAGCGGGAAGGTGCGCTCGACGCCGACGCTGTAGCTGACCTTGCGGACGGTGAAGGTCTCACGGGCACCGCCGCCCTGGCGCCGGATCACCACGCCCTGGAAGACCTGGATACGACTCCTGTTGCCCTCCGTGACGCGGACGTGCACCTTGAGCGTGTCGCCCGGACGGAAGTCCGGGACGTCGGTGCGCATCGCGGCCTTTTCGATCTCCTGGATCAGGGTGTGCATGGCGGCGTTTCCTCGCAGGTCGAACGCGGACGTCGAGAGGCCCCTCCCGAATCGTGCATGGGGGCGTCGCGCCGCGCGATGTGTGGTGGCTCGAAAGTCGCGCGCAGCACGCGTCAGCGCGCACAGGGCGACGCTCTAGTGTGCCATAGGTTCGTCGTCCACCGGAAAACCGGCCTCCTTGAGGACCTGCCGATCGCGCTCGTCGAACGCGTCGGCGGGCATCCGTGCCAGCAGCTCGGGACGGTTCCGCGCGGTACGGCGAAGGGCCTGGTCGCGACGCCAGCGGGCGATCGCCCCGTGGTTGCCGGACAGCAGGACGTCCGGGACGGCGCGGTCGCGCCAGACGGGTGGCTTGGTGTAGACGGGGCCTTCGAGCAGGGATTCCATCGCGCCCGGGGCGAACGAGTCGTCGGCCACCGAGGCGGCGTTGCCCAGGACGCCGGGGAGCAGACGGCCCACGGCCTCCACGATCACCAGGACGGCGACCTCCCCGCCGGCGAGCACGAAGTCGCCGAGGCTGACCTCGTCCACCGGCATGCGGGTACGGGCCTCCTCGACCACGCGCGAGTCGATGCCCTCGTACCGTCCGCAGGCGAACAGCAGCCACTCCTCGGTGGCGAGCTCGGCGGCCATGGCCTGGGTGAACGGGCGTCCGCCGGGCGTGGGGACCAGCAGGCGCGGGACGCGCGAGCCGGGTGGCGCGATGGTGTCCAGGGCCTCGCCCCAGGGTTCGGGTTTCATCACCATGCCGGGGCCGCCGCCGTAGGGGGTGTCGTCGACGGTGCGGTGCCGGTCGTGCGTCCAGTCCCGCAAGTCGTGGACGTGGACGTTCAGGATTCCGGAGCGCCGGGCCTTGCCGAGCAGGGAGACGTCCAGAGGAGCGAAGTAGTCCGGGAAGATCGTGACGATGTCGATTCTCATAGCTCGTCGAGACCGGGCGGGGGGTCGACCACCAGCCGTCCGCCGGCGACGTCCACCTCGGGGACCAGCGCGGCGACGAAGGGGATCAGCGACTCACCGCCATCGCGGCGGCGGATCACCAGGAGGTCCTGCCCGGAGTGCCGGACCTCGCTGACCGCGCCGAGCTCGTCCCCCTTGACGGTGACGGCGGTGAGGCCGATGAGCTCCTGGTCGTGGAACTCGTCGGGGTCGGGGGACACGGGGATGTCGGTGGGGTCGACGACCAGCCAGGCACCGCGGAGCTTCTCCGCGGCGTCGCGGTCGCCGACCCCGGCGAAGCGCACGAGCAGACGGCCCGAGTGCCAGCGGGCACGCTCGACCGTCAGGGGGCCGAGACCCGGTGGGTCGGTGGCGAGCTCGGTGCCCGGGGCGAACCGCAGATCCGGATCGTCGGTGCGGACGTCCAGGGTGACCTCACCGCGGACCCCGTGCGGCCGTCCGATCCGGCCGACGACCAGCGGGTCGGAGCCCTTTCCGGGGGCGGAGCCCCGGACTCCCCGGGCCGCGTCCGAAGGACGATCGGGGGGCGGCCCGCCCGAGGTCATGGTCAGCGGACCTCGTTGACATCGAGCAGATCAACGCGCACGTACCGGCCCCCGGACAGGGCGCTGATGACCGTGCGCAGGGCCTTGGCGGTACGCCCGCTGCGGCCGATGACCTTGCCGAGGTCGTCGGGGTGCACCCGCACCTCAAGGACCCGGCCGCCCCTGATCCTGCGGGCGCGCACCCGGACGTCGTCCGGGTTCTCGACGATCCCGCGGACCAGATGCTCGAGCGCTTCTTCGAGCACGTCAGCCCTCGCTCTTAGCTTCGGTGGACTCCTCGGCCTTGGCGTCCTCGCCCTTGGCCTTCTTCGGCTCGGCCTTCTTCCTGGCCTTGGTCTGGGTGGCCGGGGCCTCGGTGTCGCCCATCGACTCCTTGACCGCGGCCTCGAAGACGGCCTTCTTGTCGGGCTTGGGCTCGGCCACCTTGAGCGTGCCCTCGGCACCGGGCTCGCCCTTGAACTTCTGCCAGTCGCCGGTGATCTTCAGCAGGTTGAGCACGGGCCGGGTCGGCTGCGCGCCGACGCCGAGCCAGTACTGCGCCCGCTCCGAGTTCACCTCGATGCGCGAGGGCTCCTCCTTGGGGTGGTAGAGCCCGATCTCCTCGATCGCCCGTCCGTCACGCTTGGTACGGGCATCGGCGACGACGATCCGGTACTGCGGGTTCCGGATCTTCCCCAGACGCTTGAGCTTGATCTTGACTGCCACGGGTGTGGTGTTCTCCAGACTGATACAGGGGTGAACGGGCGTTACCAGGTGGGGACACCGGCGCACGGCCGCTCGTGGACTCCGGGCGCTCAGGACGAGAGAGGGCGCCTGGCGACTCCGGGGTTTCCAGCCTGCCATTCTGCCAGACGTCAGCGGGAAAGACGCAATCAGCCGATGACACGCGGCCATTCTTCGCGAATCCCGCCCACTGCGGCCGCCCGAGCCCGCCCAGCGGCGCCCCGAACCCGTCCCGAACACCAAGCCAACCCCGCACAACGCGCCAGGCTCACCCCCGCGCCAAGCCACACTTTCACCCCCGCCTGGGGCCGCAAACGGACGCCGTCACGGATGGCGGGTCCACGCCTGTGCTGGGTGGTGCACCCGTGCGCCCGTGCTGGCCAGGACTCGCGCTCGGGTTGCGCCGCACTCCCTCTCGGGCGGTGGCCGCGCACCTGTGCCGAGCGCAGGTTCGGGACCGTGCCGGGCGGTGGGTTTGCTTCGGCCCGGATGGCGCGCTTTGCGCTCGTGGTGGCTGCGGACTTACGCCTGTGCCCGGCAGACCTCAGGCTCGTGTCCGTGCCGGATGGCGGGGGCGTGACCGTGTTGGGGGGTGGGTCGCGCCGGTTGGTGGGTTACTTCTTTCTGCGGGGTTGAAGTTTGCCCAGGTCCGGCATCTGGAAGCCGGGGGGGAGCTGGCCGCCCAGGCCGGGGGGGAGTTGGCCGCCCAGGCCCGGGGGGAGGTTCTGGGGGACGCCGGCGGCGGGTTGCTGGCGCTGGCCATCGCCTCCGGCGCGCTGGGCGGCGGCGCGCTTGCGCGGGTCGCCGCTGCGCTGCTTGCCCTTCTTGTTCTTGGCCTTGGCGGCCTTCGCGGCCTTGCGGCGTCCGGGCATGCCGGGGAGTCCCATGCCGCCGGCCATCTGGCGGACCATCTTCTGGGCGTCGAAGAACCGGGTGACCAGGCTGCTGACCTCGCCCACGGTGACGCCGGAGCCCTTGGCGATGCGGGCCCGGCGGGAACCGTTGATGATCTTGGGGTTGGAGCGCTCCTGCGGCGTCATCGAGCGGATGATGGCGGCGACCCGGTCCAGGTCCTTGTCGTCGATCTTGCTGACCTGGTCGCGGACCTGGCCCATGCCGGGCATCATCCCGAGCAGGTTGCCGATCGGCCCGAGCTTGCGGATCATCATCATCTGCTCGAGGAAGTCCTCGAGGGTGAAGTCCTCGCCCGAGGCGAACTTGGTGGTCATCCGCTCGGCCTGGGCGGAGTCGAACGCCTGCTCGGCCTGCTCGATCAGGGTGAGGATGTCGCCCATGTCGAGGATGCGGCCCGCCATCCGGTCCGGGTGGAAGACGCTGAAGTCCTCCAGCTTCTCCCCGGTCGAGGCGAACATGATGGGACGGCCGGTCATGTGCCGTACCGACAGGGCCGCGCCGCCGCGGGCGTCGCCGTCAAGCTTGGTCAGCACCACGCCGTCGAACCCGACGCCCTGGACGAACGCCTCGGCGGTGGTGACGGCGTCCTGGCCGATCATGGCGTCGACCACGAACAGGATCTCGTCCGGGTTGACGGCGTCGCGGATGTCGGCCGCCTGCTGCATCATCTCGGTGTCCACGCCGAGGCGGCCCGCGGTGTCGATGATGACCACGTCGTGCTGGGCGTGCCTGGCGTGGTCGATGGAGCGGCGCGCCACGTCCACCGGGTCGCCGACGCCGTTGCCGGGCTCCGGCGCGTACACGGGCACGGCGGCGCGCTCGCCGATCACCTGGAGCTGCTGGACGGCGTTGGGACGCTGGAGGTCGGCGGCCACCAGCAGCGGCGCGTGACCCTCGGACTTCAGCCAGCGGGCCAGCTTGCCCGCCAGGGTGGTCTTACCCGAGCCCTGCAGACCGGCCAGCATGATCACGGTGGGCGGGGTCTTGGCGAAACGGATCCGGCGGGTCTCGCCGCCGAGGATGCCGATCAGCTCCTCGTTGACGATCTTGACGACCTGCTGTGCCGGGTTCAGCGCCTGGGACACCTCGGCGCCCCGGGCCCGCTCCTTGACCTGCGCGATGAAGTCCTTGACCACGGGCAGGGCGACGTCGGCCTCGAGCAGCGCGACACGGATCTCGCGGGCCGTCGCGTTGATGTCGGCCTCGGAGAGCCGGCCTTTGCTGCGCAGCGACGAGAAAACCGTCGTCAACCGGTCGGAGAGCGTCTCGAACACGTGTCTGGACCGTCCTTGGAAGCTTCTGGGATCAACCTTCAGGGTATCGGGTCGATGGGTGGTTCCCGCCCCCGCCGGAATCACGGAAGTTCCGCCAATCCAGGTGTGACGACTGGGCTGATACGTACGCTGAACGCTTAAGGGGAGCCTTGTGGCGACGCCGTATGGCCCCTGAGACCGTCAGGAATCCCCCATACCGCGAGGTCCAACAGGTGATGACGTGGCCGCCCGCGGGCGCACGAGACGACCGCGTGAGCGGCGCGGCCGTTCCGGGGGGCCTGGGCGTCCGTGGCGTGTACGGCCATTCGGGAGGGGGCGCCGCATGAGGGAGCGCGCGACGCCCTGGCCGGGCGTCCCGGAGCTCGAGTCGGCCCTGCGCGCCGCGCAGGACGGCGACGGGGACGCGTTCCGCCTGCTGTACCGCGATCTTCAGCCCAGGCTGCTGAGGTACCTGCGGGCCCTGGTGGGGACGGAGGCGGAGGACGTCGCCGCCGACGCCTGGTTGCAGATCGCGCGTGATCTCGGGTCGTTCACAGGGGACTATGACCGGTTCCGCGGATGGGCGTCCACGATCGCCCGGCATCGCGCCCTGGACCATCTGCGCCGTGCCGGGCGCCGCCCGGACGGCGGGGTCGACGTCGACTCCCTCGCCGACCTGGTGGCCCGTGACGACACCGAACGGGACGCGCTGGAGCGCCTGTCGACGGGCTCGGCGATCGCGCTGATCTGCGACCTGCCGCGTGATCAGGCGGAGGCGGTGCTGCTGCGCGTGGTGGTCGGCCTGGACGCCAAGGAGGCGGGACGCGTTCTGGGCAAGCGGGCAGGGGCGGTCCGCACCGCGGCCTACCGCGGCCTGCGCCGCCTGGCGGAGCGCCTCACGGCGCAGACCGGCGCCGCCAAGGCGGACGCGGGGTCCCGGAAGAGCGGGCGAGCGGGCGCTGTCGCCTCCGCCGAGCGGTCGGGCGCGGCGCCTTCCGCCGCGGCGCCGTCCGCCGGGCGTCCTGGACGCGAGGCGCCCCCGGAGGGCGGGGGGTAGCACGGGATGGGAGACGCGGTTCGCGGTGACGGGTGTGACATCTCCGGGCGCGGTGGCGCTGAAGAGGATGAGATGAGGACGGACGGCAAGGGATTGGATCGCGACGTCGCCGAGCGGTTGCTCGACGGCGTCCCCGGCGCCCCTGCCTCCGCTCCCTATCTCCTCGCCGATCTCCTCGCCGCCGCGTCGGCACCAGCCAGGGACGCGGAGCTGGACGGCGAGGAGGCCGCCGTGGCCGCGTTTCACGCCGCGCTCTCGCCAGGCGACCCGTCACCTCAGGAGGCCGGGCGGGCCTGGTTCCCGTTCGCCCGGCTGCTGCCGGTGAAGTTCGCGGCGGTGGCTTTGGCGACGGCCACGGCGGCCGGCGGGGTTTTCGTCGCGGTCCAGGCCGGGGCGTTGCAGGTGGATCTGCTCCAGCCCCGGCCGTCCGCGTCCGGGTCCCCGGCGGAGCCGTCGCGGACGGACCCGAGCCCGGTGGGCTCAGCGGGCACTTCCCGACCGTTGCGCACTCGTCCGAACCCGGCCGTGCTAGGGATGTGCCGCAGTTACAACGCCATGCCCCCGCACAGGCGCCAGGACGCGTTGAACAGGCCCACCATGCAGGCGCTGGTCTCGGCCGCGGGAGGCGCGGCCAAGGTGGGCGCCTACTGCGATGTGCTGCTGACGCACCCGCCTGGCCCCGCCGAGCACGACCATGGGAGCAGCAAGGCCACCCCGGGGAAGGACCACGAGGACAAGGTCAAGCCCACGCCCAAGGGGCGTCCGGACAAGGATGCGGACGATACGGCCACGAGCGGGGCGTCCGAAAGCGACGACGATACCGACGACGTCACGGACGACAGCGACACGCCCAGCGTCCCGAACACTCCCGATGAAGCCGAGCGCTCGACGACCGGCGGAACGCAGCAGGAGACGCCCACCACCATGGAGGAATCCGAGCCGGAGGAACCCTCAGCGGACCCGGATCCGGCGGATTCCTGATCCAGGACCGGGCGGAGAGGCGGTCGTGCCCCCGTGGCCGTCTCTCCGCCCCCCTTACCCGGCCTGCTGCCTGTCCGGTGGCTGCAACGCGGCCAAGACGTGCTGCCGTACGCGTGAAAGCCGTGCGGGTTCGGTGAGGGGCCGGTTGGACTCGTCCACTACATAGAAGACGTCGACGGCGTCCGATCCAAGCGTGTCCACCTGGGCGGCCCGCACCTGAAGCCCGCACTCCCCCAGCGCCTGGCCGACGCGCCACAGGAGCCCCGGACGGTCGTGGGCACGTACCTCCACGACGGTGGCCGTGCTGGACGCGTCGTCCACGATGGTGACCCGGGGCGGGGGGACGGGGATGCCGGTCCGTACGCGCAACGACCGGGCCCGCCGTTCCAGGCGCGCGGCCACGTCAAGGCGGTCGGCGAGCATGCGGCGCAGGTCGGCCTCCAGGGCGGCGGGGTCGGGCGGGTTGCCGTATTCGGGAACGGCCGTGAACTCCAGCACCGCCGTCCCGAGCGCCCCGTCCCCGGGCGCGGGGGACGACAGCCGGGCGGTGCGGACGGCCAGCCGGTGCATGGCGAGCACTCCCGCGGCCTTCCAGAGCAGCCCTGGACGGTTCGGAGCGGCGATGGTGACCCGGGACCCCAGGACGCGTACGGAACCGCCGTCATGGCGCGCCAGGGCGAGCTCGGAGGGGCTCAGGTGCGGGGCCGGGGGCGGGGTGCCGCCCGCGAGGGCCGCGGAGGCGCGCCGGGCCAGCTCGGCGATCAGGCCCGCCTTCCAGTTGCCCCAGGCCCCGGGCCCGGTGGCGAGCCCGTCGGCGATCGCCAGCGCGGCCAGCAGCTCCACCAGCTCGCGTTCCCTGCCGGGGACGTCGGACACCGCGGACGTGACCACCTCGATCGTTTTGGGGTCGGTGATGTCGCGCCTGGTCGCGGTGTCGGGAAGCAGCAGGTGGTGCCGGACGAGGGCCTCCAGCACCTTGACGTCCCCGTCGTCGAAACCCATGCGCGCGCCCAGGTCACGGGCCACGACGGCGCCGCTCACGGAGTGGTCTCCCGGCCAGCCCTTGCCGATGTCGTGCAGGAGGGAGCCGACCAGCAGCAGGTCAGGGCGGGACACCTCACGGGTGAGCGCGGCGGCGTTGGCGGCCGCCTCCACCAGATGGCGGTCGACGGTGAAGCGATGCACGGGGTTGCGTTGCGGACGGTTGCGTACCCGTTCCCAGTCGGGCAGCAGCCTGACGATGAGCCCGGCCTGGTCCAGCGCCTCCCATACGCCGATGGCCGCAGGCCCCGCTCCCAGGAGCGAGACCAGAGCGTCCCGTGCCTCGGCGGGCCAGGGCACGGGAGGAAGGGCCGCGTGCTCGGCGAGCCGCCCCACGGTGGCCAAAGCCAAGGGAAGCCCGGCTTGAGCCGCCGCAGCGGCCACGCGCAGGGTGAGCGCGGGGTCGCCCAGGTCGGCGCCACGGGCCAGGACGACTTCGCCCTCCTGCTCCACGGCACCGTCCCCTACGGGCGTGCGCTCGATACCACGCGCACCGGCACCGGACGGGGTGCGCGCCACCCGCACAGCCGACGTTCGGCGCGGAGCGCAGAACCGCTCGACATGCCGCCAGAGATGGTCACCGGCATACGTGATCGTGCGCGCGGCCTCCGCGAGGTTGCGCAGCAGCACGTTGCCGTCGAGCATGCCCAGCGCCTGCGCCACCGCCTCATGCTCTTGGAGGACGAGGCGGTCCGTGCCCCGCCCGGTCACCTCATGCAGCGCGTGCCGCACGTCCAAGAGAAGGTCATAGGCGGCCCGGACGCGCGCATCCGGGGCCGAAGCCACCCAGGACGCGGCGACGGCCTGCATGACGTTCACATCGCGCAGGCCCCCATGGGCCTCTTTGAGGTCGGGTTCCAGTAGGAAGGCCAGTTCCCCCTTGGACTCCCAGCGCTTGCGGCACATCTCCGCAAGCTCGGCCAGGCGTTTGCGCGCGTCGGCGCGCCAGTCCGACAGGACGGCCGCGCGCATCTCGTCCACCAGGGAGTGCTCACCCGCGATACGGCGGGCCGAAAGCAACCCCAGGGCCGCCTTCATGTCGGCGCGGGCCACCTCCCTGGCCTCGTGGACGGTGCGCACCGAATGGTCGAGCCGGACCCCCGAGTCCCAGATCGGGTACCACACGCGGTCGGCGACCTCGGCCACGTCCGGGCGTCCCCGGTGCAGGAGGACCAGGTCCAAGTCCCCTCCTGGCGTCAGCTCGCGCCGCGCGTGGCTGCCGACGGCGACCAGCGCCACGCCGTCCACGGGCCGATGGCCCGTGAAGCCGCCCCCGTCCGGTCCGGTCAGGACCGGTCGTCCCCGCAGACCGGGGCTGACGCCGCCCAGCAGCAGGCCGGTGAGCCAGTGGTCGAGCTCACCAGCGCGCGCGGCCCGCGCCGCCACGAGGGCTGCGCGGGCCGCGTGTGTCTCTCCCCCGAGAGTGCCGTGAACCAGCGTCATCCGTCCCTACAGGGTCACAGGGCATCCGTGCCGGTCTCGCCGGTGCGGACGCGGACGACGGTCTCGACGGGCACCGCCCAGACCTTGCCGTCGCCGATCTTCTCGGTACGGGCGGACTTGACGATCACGTCGATGATGTCGTCGGCGTCGTCGTCGTCGACCAGCACCTCGACCCGGAGCTTGGGCACCAGGTCGACCTTGTACTCGGCGCCGCGGTAGACCTCGGTGTGGCCCTTCTGCCGGCCGTACCCGCTGGCCTCGCTGACGGTCAGGCCCTTGACCCCGAAGGTCTCCAGGGCCGCCTTCACCTCGTCCAGCTTGAACGGCTTGATGACCGCTGTGATCAGCTTCATGCGTCTGCCTCCACCTTCGTGGCCGAGCCGGCCGGGGCGCCGGCCGCGGTCGCGGACGAGGGCAGCGAGGCCCCCACACCGGCGTGGACGCTACCGAAGTCGTAGGCGGTCTCGGCGTGGGCCGCGCTGTCGATCCCGGCGACCTCGTCCTCCTCGCTGATCCGGAAGCCCATGATCAGGTCGATGACCTTGGCGATGAGGAAGGTGACCACGAACGAGTAGACCAGGGTGGCCACGACGGCGACCGCCTGCTTGCCCAGCAGCGAGGCGCCGCCGCCCGCCAGCAGCCCGTCCGCGCCGCCGTCGTTGACGGCCGTGGTGGCCAGGACGCCGATCAGCAGGGCGCCGATGATGCCGCCCACCATGTGGACGCCGACCACGTCGAGCGAGTCGTCGTACCCCAGCTTGTACTTGAAGCCGACCGCGTAGGCACAGACCGCGCCGGCGACGAGGCCGATCACGATGCCGCCGAGCGGGGTCACGAAGCCACAGGCCGGGGTGATCGCGACGAGCCCGGCCACGATGCCGGAGGCCAGGCCGAGCGTGGTCGAGCTGCCGTCGCGCAGCTTCTCCACGACGATCCAGGCGAACGCGGCCGCGCAGGTGGCGCCGAGCGTGTTGATGAACGCGACGGCCGACAGGCCGTCCGCGGCCACCGCGGAACCGGCGTTGAAGCCGAACCAGCCGAACCACAGCAGAGCGGCGCCGAGCAGGACGAACGGCAGGTTGTGCGGGCGCATCGGGTCCTTCGGCCAGCCCTTGCGGCGGCCCAGGACCAGGGCGAGCGCGAGCGCGGCGACACCGGCGTTGATGTGGACGACCGTGCCGCCCGCGAAGTCAAGCGCGCCGAGGTCGAACAACCAGCCGGCCTTACCGTTCTCCTCACCGTCGCTCCACCAGACCCAGTGCGCGATCGGGAAGTACACCAGCGTCACCCAGAACAGGGTGAACACCACCCAGGCGCCGAACTTGGCGCGGTCCGCCACGGCGCCGCTGACCAGGGCGACCGTGATGATCGCGAAGGTGGCCTGGAAGGCCACGAACACCAGCTGCGGGATGCCTGAGCCGTCGTCGGCGCTGGCCGCGGTCTCCAGGCCCACCAGTCCCCAGTCGCCAAGCCCGCCGATGAACGCGCTCAGGCCCCCTGCCTCGCTGAAGGTGAGGGAGTAGCCGTAAACGATCCAGACCATGCCCACCACGGCGATGCTGACGAAGCTCATCATCATCATGTTGAGCACGCTCTTGGCCCTGCTCATCCCTCCGTAGAAGAACGCCAGGCCCGGTGTCATCAGCAGGACGAGTGCGGTGCTCGTCAGCATCCAGGCGGTACTACCGCTATCTACATTCATCTCGGGGAGAGCCCCTCCTCGACAGGGAACTTGGACTGCTCCGAGATTCGAATGCAGCGGTTTCGCCTGAAAGGCCCTCGTGTTTCTACGGTGTGAAACCCCTCAGCGGTGTGTTTCCAAGATGTTTCAGAATCCTCACAGCCCCACGGAACGCCGCCGGGGGGCGGCGTCCGCCGCGCTTTCAGTCGCCCAGCACCGCGTCGACGAACGCCTCCGGCTCGAACGGGGCCAGGTCGTCCGGGCCCTCGCCCAGCCCGACCAGCTTCACCGGCACCCCCAGCTCGCGCTGCACCTGGACGACGATGCCGCCCTTGGCGGTGCCGTCCAGTTTGGTCAGCACGATCCCGGTCACGTTGACTACCTCGGCGAACACCCGGGCCTGCTGGAGGCCGTTCTGCCCGGTGGTGGCGTCCAGCACCAGCAGCACCTCGTCGACCGTGGCCTGCTTCTCGATCACCCGCTTGACCTTGCCGAGCTCGTCCATCAGGCCGACCTTGGTGTGCAGCCGGCCGGCGGTGTCGACGATCACGGTGTCGGCCCGGGCGTCGATGCCCTGCTTCACGGCGTCGAACGCGACGCTGGCGGGGTCGGCGCCCTCCTCCTTGCGGACCACCCGCGCGCCCACCCGCGCGCCCCACGTCTCCAACTGGTCCGCCGCGGCGGCCCGGAAGGTGTCGGCGGCGCCCAGCACCACGCTGCGCCCGTCCCCGACCAGCACGCGCCCGAGCTTGCCGCAGGTGGTGGTCTTGCCGGTGCCGTTCACGCCCACCACCATCAGCACCGCGGGACGGTTGCCGTGCGACTCGGTGCGCAGCGACCGGTCCAGGTCGGCGCCGATCTGCTTGATCAGCTCCTCCTTCAGCAGGCCCCGCACCTCCTCGGGGCTGCGGGTCCCCAGCACCTGGACGCGGGTACGCAGGTCCTCGGTGATCTGCCGGGCCACCGTGACGCCGATGTCGGCGCCGATCAGGGTGTCCTCGATCTCCTCCCACGCCTCGTCGTCCAGCGTCTCGCGCGACAGCAACCCCAGCAGCGTCCGGCCGAAGGTGTTCTGCGAACGCGCCAGCCGCGCCCGCAGCCGCACCAGCCGCCCCGCGGACGGCGGCGGAACCTCGATCTCGACCCGGGGCACCGCCTCGACGGGCGGCGCCCGTTCCGCCGGAGGCGCCGCCGCCTCCCCCTCCTCAACGGTGGTGGTGCCTGCGGCCGGCGGCCGCTCGGAGGGACGCTCGGCGGGCGGCCGCACCGCGCCACGCCCCGGCCGCAGAAACGCGACGGCCCCAATGATCAGCGCGACGACCGCCACCACGCCGAGCACGGAGAAGAGGATCACATAGTCCATAGCCCACCCAGTCTTTCAGACACCCCCCGATGCACCGAACGACCTCCCCACCCACACCCCGAACGCTCACCCAACCCCCACAACCGAACCAGCCCGGCCCCACCCGCCGGGTCCCAGGCAATCGTCAGGCACGCAACCCGACCATCGACCCCAAACGACACGACCCCGCCCGCAAGGGCGAGCGCAGCTCGCCCCGCGATAAACACTCCGCAACTACCTCAGCCACCACCCCCAACCCCGAACGGTCGCCCAAGCGCTGCGATCGCGACCGAAGGCAGGTCCGAGCCTGCGAGGACCTGATCGCGAAGCGAGCCCCTGGGCGAGTCGGAGCGATGCAGCGATCGCACGCAGATGCGACAAGCGACGAGCCGTCAAGGCGAGGAGCGCAGCTCGCACCTGCAAATAATCACCTCTCGCACTCACCCCAGCCCCCAACCCCAGCCACGAACGGTCGCCCAAGCGCTGCGATCGCGACCGAAGGCAGGTCCGAGCCTGCGAGGACCTGATCGCGCAGCGAGCCCCTGGGCGAGTCGGAGCGATGCAGCGATCGCACGCAAGCACGACAAGCGACGAGCCGCCAGGCGAGGAGCGCAGCTCGTGCTTGCAAATAAGCACTACCCCAGCCGTTGGCTGACGACCTGGGTGACGCCGTCGCCGCGCATGCTGACTCCGTAGAGGGCGTCGGCGCCTTCCATGGTGCGCTTCTGGTGGGTGATGACGATGAGCTGGGAGGACTCGCGTAGTTCCTCGAAGACGCGGAGGAGGCGCTGGGTGTTGGTGTCGTCCAGGGCGGCCTCGACCTCGTCGAGGACGTAGAAGGGCGAGGGTCGTGCCTTGAACACGGCGACGAGGAAGGCGATGGCCACCAGGGAGCGTTCGCCGCCGGAGAGCAGGGACAGTCGTTTGACCTTTTTTCCTGGTGGGCGGGCGGAGACCTCGACGCCGGTGGTGAGCATGTCGTCGGGTTCGGTGAGGGACAGGCTGCCTTCGCCGCCGGGGAACAGCCGGGCGAAGATCCGCTCGAATTCGCGGGCGGTGTCCTCGTAGGCGGAGGCGAAGACCTGCTGTACCCGGTCGTCCACGTCCTTGACGATGTTGAGCAGGTCGCGGCGGGTCTTCTTGAGGTCTTCGAGCTGCGAGGTGAGGAAGGCGTGCCGTTCCTCCAGGGCCGCGAACTCTTCCAGGGCCAGGGGGTTGACCTTGCCGAGCTGGTTGAGCTGCCGCTCGGCGACCTTGGCGCGTTTCTCCTGTTCCGCGCGGTCGTAGGGGATGGGCTGTGCGTCCTCCGCGGCTTCCGGGCCGGGCGGGATGGGCTGGTCGGGGCCGTACTCGGCGACGAGGGCGTCCACTTCGAGGCCGAACTCCTCAAGCGCGCGCTGCTCGAACTGTTCCAGGCGCAGGCGCTGTTCGGCGCGGGCCACTTCGCTGCCGTGGACGACGTTCACGAGGCGTTCCAGGGTGCTGGAGAGTTCGCGTACCTGCGTCCGGATGACCTTCAGCTCGGATTCCCGTTCGGCCCGTGCGCGCTCGGCGGCCTCCCGCCGCGTCACGGCGGTCTCCAGGGACGTCTCGATGTGCCCTAGCGCGGCCTGAGCGCCCTTGTGGACGGCTTCGGCGGTCCTGGCCTGTTCTTCGCGGCGGGCGCGGCGCCGGGCGGCCCTCGCGCGTTCCTCGCGTTCGCGGCGTGCTCCGCGTTCGAGCGCGTCGGCGCGGCCCGCGATGGCCTGGACGCGTTCTTCGGCGGTACGGACGGCCAGGCGCGCCTCCATCTCGGCGGCGCGCAGTTCCTGGCAGCGGGCGCTCAGTTCGTCCCGCGCCTGGGTGTCGTGCCCGGCATCGTCGGCGACCTCGGCCGCCTCCTCCGATTCGGCGAGGCGCTCGGCGAGTTCCTCGGCGGCCTGGGCGTCCCGTTCCAGGGACTCGTTGGCGGCGTCCAGGGCCTTGGTGAGGCGCTCCACCTCACCGCGTGCCGCCCGCACGTCGGCCTCCAGCCGCGCCGCCCGTTGCGCTTCCCGGGCGGCCTGGGCCTCGTGTTCACGCAGCCTGCCGCGTACGCGGTCGAGGTCGGCCTGGGCTTGGTTGACCCCGCCCTGGGCCTGGTTCACGGCGGCCTGGGCCGCGTCAACGGCGGCCTGGCCGTGCTGCTCGGCCGCGGTGGCCTCGGCGAGGGCCGCGGCGGAGCGCTCCGCCTCCGCCTCGGCCGCGGCGAGGTCTTCGGTGGCCTGGTCGAGGGTGCCTCGCATTTGCAGGAGGCTCTGTGCGCCTCCGGCGGCGCCTCCCTGGGCCCAGTGGGGGCCGACCAGGTCTCCGTCCCTCGTGACGGCCCTCAGCCCCGGCTCGCGCCGTACCAGGGCCACGGCCGCGGGCACGTCGTCCACCACCGCCACGTCGCGCAGCAGGTCGGCCATGGCGGGACGCAGGGTGTCCGGTACGGTCACCGCGTCGATCGCATAGTCGACCCCGGGGATCCTCCGGGGTTCCGGGCCGGCAGCGGAGGGAGTGCCGCCGATCAGGAGCCCGGCCCGGCCCGCGTCGCGTGTGCGCAGCAGCGCCAATGCCGCCTCTGCGACGTCCAGGGAACCCACCGCGATGGCCTCGGCCGCACCCGCCAGTGCGGCGGCGATCGCCGTCTCGTACCCCGGCCGTACGGTCAGCAGCGACGCGACCGTGCCCAGGACGCCTTCCAACGTCCCGTCCGCGCCCGCCGCCAGCACCGCCTCCCCGCCCTCGGCAGCACTGGCCAGGGTCAGGTTGAGGGCCTCGATGCGGGCCTGGAGCGCCGCGACCTGCTTCTGTGCCGCCTGGTCGGCCGAACGCGCAGCGTTCACGGCCGAGCGGGCGTCCTTGAGCGCGCGCTTGGGCCCGTCCACGGCCGCCTTGGCCGCTTCCAGTGCCTCCTTGGCCGTCTCCAAAGACTCCTGGGCCATCTCATGCTCGGCCAGCAGCTCGGGGTCGTCCACGACCTCGGACTCGAACGCCTCGTACTCGGCACGCGCCGTGTGGACGCGCTGCTCGGCCTCCGCGCGCGCCTCCTCCAGCCGTCCGATCTCCGATCGTCCCGCCTGGACCTTGCTGCGCAGCGCCTCGACCCGGCCGCGCAGCCGCGCCAGTTCCTCACGGCGGTCGGCGGCGGCGCGGGCCGCGGCCTGGAGGCGCCGCTCCTCCGCCGCCAGGGACTCCTCCGCCTCCGAGCGCCTCTCCACGGCCGCCGCGAGCCCGTCCTGGGCCTCCTCAAGCGCGGCGCGGAGCATCTCCTCCTGCTCGCGCACCTCGGCGGCCTCACGTTCCATGTCCTCGGGGTCGCGGCCACGGCGTTCCTCGTCGCGGGCCTCGGCGGCGTTGCGGTGCCGCTCGGCCGCGAGGTCGGCCACGCCCCGCAGCCGTTCCTTCAGCGCCGACAGCTTGAACCAGGTGTCCTGCACCTGGGCCAGCATGGGCGCCTGCGCGACCTCTTCGGCCTCCAGCGCGGCCTCGCGCTCCTGCGCCTCCGCCAGCGCGCGCTCGGTCTCGGCCCTGCGCTCCCGCACCGCGGCCTCGTCCGCCGCCTCCTGGTCCAGCTTGGTGCGCAGGGTGACCAGGTCGTCGGCCAGCAGCCGCAGCCGCGCGTCCCGCAGGTCCGCCTGGATCACCGCGGCGCGCCGCGCGATCTCGGCCTGCCGGCCCAGCGGCTTGAGCTGGCGGCGCAGCTCTCCGGTGAGGTCCTGGACGCGGGTCAGGTTGGCCTGCATCGCGTCCAGCTTGCGCAGCGCCTTCTCCTTGCGCTTGCGGTGCTTCAGGACGCCCGCCGCCTCCTCGATCACGGCGCGGCGGCCCTCGGGACCGGCGTGCAGCACCCGGTCAAGCTGGCCCTGCCCGATGATCACGTGCATCTCGCGGCCGATGCCCGAGTCCGACAGCAGCTCCTGGATGTCCAGCAGCCGGCAGTGGTCCCCGTTGATCGCGTACTCGCTCTGCCCGGACCGGAACATCAGCCGGCTGATGGTCACCTCGGTGTACTCGATCGGCAGCGCGCCGTCGGTGTTGTCGATGGTGAGCACGACCTCGGCGCGGCCCAGCGGCGGCCGGCTGGCCGTCCCCGCGAAGATCACGTCCTCCATCTTGCCGCCGCGCAGGGACTTCGCCCCCTGCTCGCCCATCACCCAGGCGAGCGCGTCGACGACGTTGGACTTTCCCGAGCCGTTGGGCCCGACCACGCAGGTGATCCCCGGCTCGAACTTGAGGGTGGTGGAGGACGCGAAGGACTTGAAGCCGCGCAGCGTCAGGCTCTTCAGGTACACGCGCTCCCTTTCTTCTGGAGGTCCGACCCCCAGACCCCCAGGGCGGGGCGGGCCCGCCCCTTCGCTCGTTCCTCGCTACGGGGGCATGGACGCCCCGCGCGGGAGCTCCGCCCCGCGCCCCCGCGAGGCTCCGCCCCCTGCCCCGGCCCGTGACGTTCCTCCGGGGCCCGTTCGACGATACCGGCCGGGACGCTTCCGGCCCGTCAACCGCGTGGCGGTTCCCCTCCAATGTGCCACGATCTGCCCGGATGGATGTCGCCAACCGCCGTCGCGGGTGCGCCGCCGCCGCGCGTTGCGCCGCTCGCCCGGCGCCCCGGCCGGAGCCGTCCGGCGCTCTCCGGCCCTGCTCGCCCTCTTCGCCCGTGCGTCGTGTTCGAACGGCCCGAAGGAACGCATGGCGATCAACGCCGAAAGAAAAGCCGGTAAAAGCCGCCGAAACACATAAAAAGGGACACCGCCGTCGCCCATGGAACGATCCGAAGTATCGGAGACGCCGGGAGGCGGTGCCCGCCGGAGGAGCGTGGAGAAGGTCTCTATGGGACGGTACGCCGGTCCGCGGGATCGGCGGAGCGACCGGTTCTGGATTCGACGGAACTCGTGCGCCGATCGACGAGACGATCAAGCCGAGCCGATCACTCTGGGTAGGGCCGGCCGATCACGGGGGTGGGTGAAAACATGAGGGACGCCTATGGACGGCGTCCCTGTATGTTCACCTCGAGCGGGCGCTGATCAGGTCAGCGCCGGTTCGCGGTCCTTCACACCGAGCGACAATACGTCGTCGTCCGCCGCCGTAGCGAGTGCGTCGTTCTCCGCCTGAAGCCGTACGAGCTCGGCTTCCAGATCACGTACGCGCTGCTGAAGGCGCCGCATCTCCGCGACCATCCGGGGGTCGGGACCGCCGACGTGGCCGAGTAGAGCCTTCGCCATGACTAAGGGTCCTCCACGCTGAGTAACCAGCAGGGATCGCGCACGAGAAGCAACTCGAACCGGTGCGCGTATCGTCTAGAGTCGCACCGGCCGGAGTCCTGGTCAAGACGCACATCACAGGCCGGTAACAACCTGTCGTCACTAGTTTAGCAGGTACAAACCACTAGCCCATACCCGATCAGCGTTCGAAGAAACCGGGATCCTCGCCGCGCGGCTCGCTCCACCGCTCCGCGACTCCGTCCACCCGCCCGGGGGCGTCGCCGCCCCGCAGAAGGTCCAGCAACCGCTCGCACGACGCCCGCGGTCCCTCGGCGATGATCTCCACGCGGCCGTCCTCAAGATTGGTGGCGCTGCCGTTCAGGCCGAGCTCCAGCGCCCGTGACCGGACCCACCACCGGAAGCCCACGCCCTGCACGCGACCGCGCGCCCACGCGGTCAGCCGCACCGTCTCCTGCCCCTCAGCGGCACCACCCATCACATCGTCCACGCTCAGTATCGTGCCCGGCGCGGGCGGGGCTGGCACTGGGGACAGCTGTAGGAAGACCGGTTCATGAAGACGTCGCGCCGGATCGGCGTCCCGCAGCGCCGGCAGGGCTCGTCGCGGCGCCCGTAGGCGTCCAGGGAGCGGTCGAAGTAGCCGCTCTCCCCGTTCACGTTGACGTAGAGGCTGTCGAACGAGGTGCCCCCCACGGCCAGGGCGGCGGTCATGACCTCGCGCACCCCGTCCAGCACGCGGCGCACCTCCGGCCGTGTCAGGGTCTCGGTCGGACGCGCCCAATGGAGCCTGGCGCGCCACAGTGCCTCGTCAGCGTAGATGTTGCCGACCCCGCTGATGAGCGACTGGTCGAGGAGCGCGCGTTTGACGCCGGTGCGGCGGCGGCGCAGCGCCCGGTAGAACGCCTCGTCGTCGAAGGCGTCCTCAAGGGGGTCGGCCGCGATGTGCGCTATGGGCGCGGGCACGGGCGTGCCCGCGACACCGGCCGTCTCCTCGGTCACCATCAGGTGCCCGAAGGTGCGCTGATCGACGAACCGCAGGTCGAACCCGCCCGTCGCGGAGTCGGCGAAGGAGACGCGGACGCGCAGGTGCTTCTCGCGGGGACGTTCGGGCTCACCGACCAGCAGTTGCCCGCTCATGCCCAGGTGGGCCAGCAACGTCTCGCCCGAGTCCAGCGGGATCCACAGGTACTTGCCGCGGCGGCGCGGGGCCGCCATGGTGCGGCCCGCCAGGCGCCCGGCGAAGTCGGCGGGACCTTCCGCGTGGCGGCGCACGGCCCTCGGATGCAGGACCACCGCGGAGGCGATGGTGCGCCCGGTGACCCAGCGGTCGAGGCCGCGGCGGACGACCTCGACCTCGGGGAGTTCGGGCACGCTAGGACCGCCTGCCCGCGGAGCCCCCATCGGCCCCGTTGCCCGTACCGGACGTGCCGGAGTCCCCCGGCTCGGCGGCGCCCCCGGACTCGCGCCGGACGGCCATCTCGCGGATGGCGTTCCAGGCGGCCTCGGCCGCGTGCTGCTCGGCCTCCTTCTTACTGCGGCCCTCGCCCGACCCGTAGGTCGTGCCGCCGACCCGCACCGCGGCCCGGAACGTCTTCTGGTGGTCGGGGCCGCTCTCGGCGACGTGGTACTCGGGGACGCCCAGTTCCTCGACGGCGGTGAGCTCCTGCAAGGAGGTCTTCCAGTCGAGACCGGCGCCCAGCCCGGCCGACCGGGTGATCAGGGCGTCGAACAGCCGGTGCACGAGCGCGGCCGCCTCGTCCAGGCCGCGGTCCAGGTACACCGCGCCGATCAGCGCCTCCAGGGTGTCGGCGAGGATGGACGCCTTGTCGCGTCCGCCCGTCCCCTCCTCGCCACGGCCCAGGCGGATGTGGTCGCCGACTCCAAGGCCGCGCGCCACGCCCGCCAGGGCGCGCATGTTGACCACCGCGGCGCGCAGTTTGGCGAGCTGCCCCTCCGGGAGGTCGGGGTGCCCCCGGTACAGGGTGTCGGTGACGACCAGGCCCAGCACCGAGTCGCCCAGGAACTCCAGGCGCTCGTTGGTGGGCAGGCCACCGTTCTCGTACGCGAAGGAACGGTGCGTCAGCGCGCGCTCGAGAAGGTCGTCGGACACCTCGACGCCGAGCGCGCGGGTCAGTTCCGCGCGGTCCGGCGCGGGCTCGGTTCTCCTACCGCTCACAGGCCCTCCTCGCAAGCCTGGCGCCGCGCCGGCGGCGCCGATGGCGGCGTGTGACGCACCGGGCGCCCGGAGTCGCCCAGGGCGGCCCGGACGGAGCCCGGGACGGCGCGGCCGCACGGCCGAGGAGAGGTCCACGAAGACGAGGTGCGCGCCGGTCGAACGATGTCCCCGGCGTGCACCACGGCCTCGGGCGCCGCACCTCGCCGCCACCACGCCGGCGTCACCCGCCGGGTGGACAAGGCTGGTCCAATGGCTTTCGCCTACAAGGCTTCACCTTAGACAACGATGCGCCGGGTGACCTCAGGCACCCGGCGGCCCGCGCATCGGGAGGGGCGGGCCCGCGCCGACCGCGGCTCCGCCCCTCGCGAGGCCGGACTCAGGCCGACGGGGTGATGACCTGCCGCCGGTCGTAGGTGCCGCACGTTCCGCACGCGATGTGCGGGAGCTTGTAGTCGCGGCACGTCGGGCACTGCACCAGGTTGGGCGCGGTGGCCTTCCACTGCGCGCGCCTGTGCCGCGTGTTGCTCCGCGACTTCTTCCGCTTGGGGACGGCCACGTCAGCCCTCCTGCTTTCCTTCTCGTCGGTCGGATGCCCGGCGGGCGCCACTCCCCCCGGGGGATGCCTGCGGCGGCCCGCCGTTGGCGGCGAGGCCGTCGCCGGTCAGGCCCCGCAGCGCCGCCCAGCGAGGGTCGGCGACGGCGTGGCCGTGGTCCGGCTCGGCGTCCGCGAGCCGGACGCCGCACTCCGGGCACAGGCCGGGACAGTCGTCCCGGCACAGCGGGGACAGCGGCAGCGCGAGCACCACCGCGTCCCGGAGCACCGGCTCGAGATCGATCAGATCGCCCTCGAGGTGAAGCTCCTCGTCGTCCGCGCCCTGCTCATGCCGGCCCCCTGGCGGGGGCCCGCCCCCGCCTCGGCCGGAGCGGGTGTCAGGATAGACGAAGAGCTCCTGGAAGTCCGCCTCAAAGGTCGAGGCGATCGGGTCAAGGCAGCGCGCGCACTCCCCTTCGAGGGGAACCCGCGCGGTACCCGTGACGAGCACGCCTTCGAGCACCGCCTCCAGCCGCAGGCGCAGCTCGATGACGGCCCCTTCGGGCACGCCCACCATCTCGACGCCCAAATCCGCCGGGGCCGGCACGGTGAGGACCTCTTCGCGCGACGACCCGGGCTGCCTGCCCAGCGCCCGGGTGTCGAGCACGAGAGGGGCGTTCGGGTCGAGGCGTGACAGAGTGATCCTGCTTTCGTGAGCCATGGGATTCGCGGCCGTCGGTCCAGGCCGAGGTACCAGGGTACCCAACGCGACGGTCCGCACCCAACTCGCACGCCCCTCGCCCGTACGTCACGCGGCTCACGCTCGCGGCCCGCCGTCCGGCGGCCTACGGTTCCTGGAGCCGCTCGGCGAGCCGGGTGTGCACCAGCTCCGGGATCAGCCCGGACACGTCGCCCCCGTACTTGACGATCTCCTTCATCAGGCTGGAGGACAGGTAGGAGTAGAGCGGGTTGGTCGACATGAACATCGTCTCGACCCCGGCCATCCGATGGTTCATCTGGGCCATCTGCAGCTCGTACTCGTAGTCGCTGACCGCGCGCAGGCCCTTGACGATCACCGGGATGTCGTTGTGCCGGCAGAAGTCGACCAGCAGCCCGTGCCACTTGTCGATCCTGACGTTGCCGTACTCCTTGGTGACCTCCTCCAGCATCTCCATCCGCTCGTCGATGCTGAACAGGCCCTTCTTGGTCTTGTTGATCAGAACGGCGACCACCACCTCGTCGAAGAGCCGGGACGCCCGGCTGATGATGTCGAGGTGGCCGTTGGTGACGGGGTCGAATGAGCCTGGACAAACGACACGGCGCACGAGGCGGCTCCATCCTTGCGTCTGGGCTTCCGTGCAGGTGGGGGCCCTGCGGCGCGACGGTACCAAACCGGCCTCCGGCGCCTTGTCACCGGGTCGCGGTCACGCCGAAGCCGATTCGGTCGACGTGGCGCTGCCGTACCAGAACACCGCCTCGCCGTAGCGCCGGTCGCGCTCGGCCGCGTACCCCTCGGGCCAGCTCAGCGCCGGGCCGCGCGCCGCGCGCTCGACCACGACCAGCGTTCCGGGGACGGTCCAGCCGTGGTCGCGGAGGGCCTCCAGCAGCCTGGTCACCGCGGTGTCGGCGAGCGCGTACGGCGGGTCGGCGAAGATCAGGTCGTACGGGCCGCCCTCGGGTTCGCGCTCGACGAGGCGTTCCACCGTGCCGCCCTGGGGACGGGCGCCGGGCAGGCCGAGCGAGGCGGCGTTCCGGCGGATGACCTTGAGGGCGCGGGGGTTGGACTCCACCAGCAGGGCGTGCGCGGCGCCCCGCGACAGCGCCTCCAGGCCGACCGCGCCGGATCCGGCGTACAGGTCGGCGACGCGCAGGCCGTCCAGCGAGCCCAGCAGCGCCAGGACGGTGCCGAACAGGCCCTCCCGGGCGCGGTCGCTGGTGGGACGGGTGTCCCGTCCCGGCGGCACGGCCAGCCGCCGCCCGCCCGCACTGCCCGCGATCACCCTGGTCATTTCTCAAGTATCGGGGTCGGCGGAGAGTGGAGGGGACGGCGGCATGCCGGGATTTCACCGATTCGCTCATGGGGATTCGGTCATGGGCCGCCATTCCTCCGCGCTCCCGGTACGGGGCGCCACGGGCATCGCCGGAGCTTCGCGCCAATTCACGAATTCGCGAGCGAATCCGGCGATCGGTATTCCCTAGCGGCTACCTGCCGTGTCAGGGTGAACGCAGGTTGTTGTAGAGGCTATACCCCCCAGGAGTACCTCGTGCACCACGGTAGAAGGCTGGCGGTGACGGCGGGCGCGACGGTTCTGGGTCTGGCGGCCATGAGCGGGGTCGGGCAGGCCGACACCCGCGGTGGCTCAGGCTCGGGCTCCCCCCTGGCCGACCTCACCTCGTCCCTCACCGGCACCATCGGGGGCCTGACCGGAGCCCTCCTCGGGTCCGGCGGGTCGGCGCCGGAGTCGCGGACGAGCACCGGCGGGTCCCCGGCACCGTCCGCTCCCGGCTCTGTCAGCAAACCGCCGAGCGTCCAGAAGGCGACGTCGGGCGGCACAGGGACGTCCCGGACACCGCGCACCACGTCCAGCGGCCCGGCGAAGTCCGCCAAGCCCGCCGCCAAGGCCGGGAAGACGAAGGAGAGCAAGAAGCCCGGTCATCTGCGGATCGGCCTGTCCCCCGAAGTGGACCCCAAGAAGCTGACGCTCAAGGGCGGGCTGGTCATCGACGCCGGGTTGCGCACGCTGCTCGGACCGGCCGGTCTCAAGGTGGAGGCCGACGGCAGGCTCTCCGCCGAGGACATCGCGATCGGCGATCCCGAGGCCGAGGGGAACGTGGCGCTGGGCGGCTACGTCCTCGGCATCGGCGCGAACGCCGAAGTAGGCGGCGGCGCGGTCGTCAGGCCGGGCCGGATCGGCGCCAATGCCGGCGCGAACGTGTGCGTCGGTCCTGTGACCTGCGTGGACATCCCCGGAGCACCGGGCGACCCCGGAGAGCCCGGAGAACCGGGCGAGCCGCCGGGCGGAGGCCCCGGCCCCGGGCCCACACCCCCGATCCCGGGCGATCCCTCGTCGCCGCTGCTGCCCGACCTCCCGCAGGCCGAGATCCCGCAGGCGTCGCAGGCGGACGCGGCGCCGACGGAGGACCTGCCCTTCACCGGGACCGACAGCCTCTCGCTCGCGGCGATCGGCCTGACCGCGATCGTGACCGGCGGCGCCGCCATCGCGTTCACCCGGAGGCGCAAGGCCGAGGAGCCGGCGGACTGACCACCGGGACGGCACGGGGAAACGGGACGCCCGACGACGGGCGTCCCGTTTCCGTCATTCCCCGCTGATCACTCGAAAGCCGTTAAGGCTCCGTTCAGTGTCGCCCTTCACAAGCGCTCGGTCCTGGCGACCTGCCATCCGTCCTGGCCCTGCCGCCGCAGTTCCAGCCGATGCATGCTGATCTTGTCGTCGCTCCGGCAACGGTCCTTGGCGCATTCCCCCACCACGACCAGCGCGGTCGGCCGGTCGGCCGGCCCGCCGGGACGCACCGCCGTCTCGACCGGCGTGCCGGACGTCACCGGCCGGCTCCGGTTCACCGCGTCGATCAGGGCCCGCCCCTTCGCCCTGGGCCAGGCGTCGCCCGCCGACGCCAGCCGCGGCACGGAGTCGGCGCGCAGCACGTAGAAGGTGTCCAGCAGCCAGGACGCGCCCCGTCTGACCATGGTGACCCGCATCGGCTCGTTCAGCAGGTTCGGCTGCGCGTCCGCGGCGGTGACCGTCCGCTTCACGAACGACAGCACGGTGACCGTGCCGCCCGACGACGCGATGACCGCCGAGTCGGTGATGGCCGCGCTGATCGTGCTCCGCCTGTCGCGCAGCTGCGTGCGCCAGTTGCTGGTCTCCAGCTGGCGGTCGTACTCGGCGCGGTACCGCTGGGTGATCCGGGCGTGCGCGGCCGCGATGTCCTGGTCGATGCGGCGGTAGTCGAAGCTCAGCACGGCTTTGATCGCCTCCCCCGCCGTGCGGGTCGCCTCGGCCGTGCCGGCGGGCGGCACCGCCACGTCCGCCACCGGGGAGGCGGAGGGCGACGGCCGGGGATCGCCTTTCCCGCCGGACGCCAGCGCGTACGCGGCGCCGCCGCCCGCCAGCAGGACGAGCGTAGCCGCCACCGCCACGGCGATCCGCAGCCGGCGCTTGGCCGAGCCGGGCGGGATGGTGTGATGCGGCGGGAAGGTGACGGGCTGCCCGGGGACCGGCGGCGCTCCCGGACCACCGGGCGGCGGCCCCGGCTCGGCCGCGGCGCCGAACCCGCCCGGCCCGATCCCGAAGCCCGCGGGCCCGCCGAACCCGCCCTGGCCGGCGAACGACCCGGCCGGGGCGCCGCCCGCGAAGGACGCCCCCGTGGTCAGCGCGCCCTCCGGCTCCGCCGCCACCGTGTCCTGGCTGCCCAGCAGCTCCAGCAACGCCTCCTGCGCCCCGGGACGGTAGGCCGGGTCCTTCGCCAGGCAGGCCGCCACGACCGTGCGCAGCGAATCCGGCAGGGCCGACATGTCCGGTTCGTAGTTCAGAACGCGGTGGAACACCGCGGAGATCGTGTCGTTGCCGAACGGGTGCCGCCCGGTCGCCGCGAACAGCATCGTCGAGCCCCAGGCGAACATGTCCACGCCGGGACCGAGCTCGCCGTCGGTGACCTGCTCGGGCGCCATGTACGAGGGGGTGCCCACCACGCCGCTGCCCTTGGCCGCGGCCGAGCCCATCACCCGCGCGATCCCGAAGTCGATCACGCGCGGGCCGTCCGGGCCCATCAGGACGTTCGCCGGCTTGAAGTCGCGGTGCAGGATGCCCGCGCGGTGGATGGCCGCCAGCGCGGTGACCGTGCCGATCGCCAGCCGGTCCAGGTCGGTGCCGGTGCGCGGCCCGGCGTCCCCGCCCACCAGCTCGGTCAGGGACGGGCCCGGCACGTACTCGCTCACCACGTACGGGAGCTCGCCGGAGACGTCGGCGTCCAGGACCTGCGCGGTGCAGAACCCGGCGACCCGGCCGATCAGCTCCATCTCCCGCTCGAACCTCGCCCGCCACTCGGGGTTGCGGCTGAGCGAGGCGCGCAGCAGCTTGATCGCCACCTCGCGGCCGTCCTCACCCTCGGCCAGGAACACCACGCTCTGGCCGCCCTCGCCCAGCCGCCCCTTGACCTGGTAAGGCCCCAGCCTCTCCGGATCGCTGGGCAGCAGGGGGCGAACGGACGTCATCGCTTTCCTCCGTCAGGTACGGACCCGCCACGGCGTAACGTGCCGATTACTGCGGATGATGTCAGATCGCACCCTTCCGGTCACCCAGGCAAACCGGCCAACTCCCCTATCCCGGCCATGCCTTCCCAGGTCACGCCTTCTCCAGGTAATCCGCGCGCTCCTCGTCGAGGAGGGTGGCCAGCTCGGCCGCGAGCCCAGGGTGGCCGGCCAGGTCGGGATCGGCCTCGACCAGCGTCGTCGCCTCGTCCCTCGCGTCCCGGATCACCTCCTCGTCCCGCAGCAGCGTCAGCAGCCGCAGGCTGGAGGCGCGGCCCGCCTGGCTCGCGCCGAGCACGTCGCCCTCGCGGCGCTGCTCCAGGTCGAGCCGGGAGAGCTGGAACCCGTCGGTCGTGGACGCCACCGCGTCCAGCCGCTCCCGCGCCGGGCTGCCCGGCTCGGCGTCGGTGACCAGCAGGCACAGCCCGGGGAGCGTGCCGCGGCCGACCCGGCCGCGCAGCTGGTGCAGTTGGGAGACCCCGAACCGGTCCGCGTCCATGATCACCATCACGGTGGCGTTCGGGACGTCCACCCCGACCTCGATCACCGTGGTGGCCAGCAGCACGTCCAGCTCGCCGCGGGCGAACGCGCGCATCGTGGCGTCCTTCTCGTCGGGATGCAGCTTGCCGTGCAGGACGCCGATCCGCAGCCCCGCCAGCAGCTCCTCCAGGCGCGGTAGCAGCTCCATGATGCCCAGCGGTGACCGGCGGTCGCCGTCCTCGGCCGGGCCGGGGGCGGCGGCCCCGTCGCCCTCGTCCCCCTCCCGCTCCCCGATCCGCGGGCACACGATGTAGATCTGGCGGCCCTCGGCGGCCTCCTCCTTGATCCGCTCCCAGGCGCGGGCCAGGAAGGCGGGCTTCTCCGGCGGCACCACATGTGTCCTGATCTCCGCCCGTCCGGCGGGGAGCTGGCCCAGCACGGACGTCTCCAGGTCGCCGAAGACGGTCATCGCCACCGTCCGCGGGATCGGCGTGGCGGTCATGACCAGCACGTGCGGCCGCCCGCCCGGCACCTTCTCGCGCAGCGCGTCCCGCTGCTCGACGCCGAACCTGTGCTGCTCGTCCACGACCACCAGCCCGAGATCGGCGAACTGGACGTGCTCCTCCAGCAGCGCGTGCGTGCCCACCACGATCCCGGCCTCGCCGGACGCCGCCTCCAGCAGCGCCGCCCTGCGCGCCTTCGCGCCCTGCGAGCCGGTCAGCAGCGCCACCCTTGTCGCGTTGTCGGCTCCCCCGATCTGCCCGGCCTGCGCCAGCTCGCCCAGCATCGTGGTGATCGAACGGTAGTGCTGCTGGGCGAGCACCTCGGTCGGCGCCAGCAGGGCCGCCTGCCCGCCGCCGTCCACGACCTGCAACATCGCCCGCAACGCGACCACCGTCTTACCCGCCCCCACGTCGCCTTGAAGGAGGCGGTGCATGGGGTGGGACAGGGAGAGGTCCTCGGAGATCTCACGGCCCACCTCACGCTGGCCAGGGGTCAGCTCGAACGGGAGGCGGGCGTCGAACGCGTCCAGGAGACCGCCTTCGACAGGGGGGCGCGGCTTGGCGGGGAGCCGGGCGGCGGCCATCCGGCGCTGCGCCAGCGCCACCTGGAGGACGAACGCCTCGTCCCACTTCAGGCGCGCGCGGGCCTTGCGCAGCTCCTCCCACGACTTGGGACGGTGGATGCCCTCGTACGCCTCGCGCAGCCCGATGTACCCGTGCCGCTTCAGCGTCAGCCGCGGCATCGGGTCGGCGTCCAGCCGCAGATTGTCCAGCACCGTGCCGACCGACTTGCCGATCGTCTCGATGTCCAGGCCCTTGGTGGACGGGTAGATCGGGATGATCTCGTCCGCCCACTCCTGCGCCGCCTCCTCCGCGTCCCTGGCCGCGACCACCTTGTACTGGGGATGGGCGAGCTGCCGCTGCGGCTTCCCGCCACGCGGCCGATACGTGGTGATCTTGCCCGCGAACAGGCCGCGCGTGCCCGGCGACAGCTCCCGCTCGGGACGGTACGAGCCCCGCTTGCCGAAGAAGCTCAGCTTGAGCAGCCCGGTGCCGTCGGTGACGGTGATCTCCAGGACGTAGCCGGGACTGCGGGTCAGGGGACGCCCCTGCACCTTCACCACCTCGGCCATCACCGTGACGTGCTCGCCGTCCTGCAACCCGCTCAGGGGCGTCAGCTCTCCCCTGTGCGCGTACCGGCGCGGGTAGTGGTGCAGCAGGTCGCCGACCGTCTCCAGGCCCAGACCCTTGGACAGCACCTTGGCGGTCTTGTCGCCCAGCACCTTGTACAACGGCTCGTCGAGATTCGCCACGGTCCCCTTTCTACCGCGCGGCTCCGACCCTTACTCCACTCCTATAAGGAGCGGCGAACGCACCTGGCCGCCCTCGTACACGCACACCTCCACGTCCGGGTGCCGGTCGCGCAGGTGGGACTCCAATGACCCGACCAGGCCGTCCGGCGCGTCCACCCCGTGGATCAGCGTGACCAGCTCGCCGCCGCCCGACAGCATCCGGTCCAGGACGTCCGCCGCCACCCCGGCGAGATCCGAGCCGATCATCGCCACGTCCCCCTCGATCAAGCCGAGCACGTCGCCGGGCTGGCACAGGCCCACACTGGTGACCGCCTCCTCCACGGCCAGTTCCAGATGCCCGAACCGGGTCGCGCCCGCCGCCCGCGTCATCGCGATCACGTCCTCGGGGAACCGGCGCAGCGGATCGTGCACCGCCAGCGCCGCCAGCCCCTGCACCGACGCCATGGCCGGCACCACCGCGATGCGCGCCCCGCTGTCACGCGCGCGCTCCGCCGCCGCCTCCGCCAGGGCCAGCACCTCCGGCTCGTTCGGCAGCACCGCCACCTCGTCCCCCGCCGCCAGGATCGCCTCGGCCAGCACCGCCAGCGGCGGCACCGTGCCCGGCTCGCGCCGCACGACACGGGCGCCGGTGCTCTCGAACAGCGCCGCCAGACCCTCCGCCGCCGTCACCGCCACCACCGCGCGCCCCACGCAGGGAGCGGGCCGCCCCTGATGCGGGGAATCGCCGTCATGCAGATAGGTGACACGGATGCGGTACGGACGGCCCGCCGCCAACCCGGCCTCGATCGCGGCGCCCGCATCATCGACGTGGACATGGACGTTCCACAGCCCGTCCCCGCCCACGACGACCAGCGAATCGCCCAGGCCGTCCAGGACGGTGCGCAAATCGGGGACGGCCTCGTCCGGGGCGTCCAGAAGGTACATGACCTCGTAACCGGGACCCGTGGGCGGTGGCCCGGCCCGTTCGTCCCGCACCGGCGAGGGCGCCCGCGCCGGGATCTCGTACCGCTCCGGGTACTCCTCGGTGATCACGGCGGCCAGCGCGTCCAAGACCACGCACAACCCGGCCGCGCCCGCGTCCACCACACCGCTGCGCGCCAGCACGTCAAGCTGGTCCGTCGTACGCCGCAACGCCCGCCGCGCCCCATCCGCCGCCGCCCGCGCCACCACGGCCAGCCCCGGATCGCCGTTCTCCCCCGTCGCGCTCGCCGCCGCCTCCAGAACGGTCAGGATCGTGCCCTCGACCGGACGCTCCACCGCGTTGCGCGCCAACACCGACGCGTACCCCAGCGCCTCACCGAACGCCACACCGTCCGCCGCGTTCTCCGGACGCCCCACGATCTCCGCCAGGCCGCGGAACACCTGGCTCAGAATCACCCCCGAGTTGCCCCGGGCCCCCACCAGCGCCCCATGCGTCAGAGCCCGCCACGTCTCCTCGACACCCGCGTCCCCGGGCAGCTCCGCGACCGCGTCGGCCGCGGCCAGAACGGTCAGATGCAGATTCGTCCCCGTATCACCGTCCGGGACCGGGAACACGTTGAGCGCGTCGATCTCACCCCGGGTCCGGCCCAGCGCCTCGGCCGCGAGCCGGCTCCACCTCCGCACCGCGATTCCGTCGAGGACTTCGCCCACACTCGGCCCCCTCGCTCCTCCCACAGGAAGGTACTACTTACTCCGGCAGATACCTCTGTACCGGCACCGATCGGCCGGCCGATTCGCTTAGATGGACGGCCGTCGGCTACCCTGATCCGTGCGCCACCTCCCGTGGCGCCTTCCGAGCGGCCCAGCGACCGGCCCGGCCAACCCCGGCCCGGCATACGGCCACTCCGGCTCACAGCATCGACACCACTTGGAGTTTCCCGTGGCTTCCGTCTGCGACGTCTGCGGCAAGCGACCCGGCTTCGGCATGCGCGTCTCCCACTCGCACCGCCGCACCCCGCGCCGCTGGAACCCCAACATCCAGCGCGTCCGCGCCGTCGTGAACGGCAGCACCAAGCGCATCAACGCCTGCACGTCCTGCATCAAGGCCGGCAAGGTCATCAAGCCCAGCGTTTAGTGTTTATTGGCAAGCACGAGCTGCGCTCCTCGCCTGGCGGCTCGTCGCTTGTCGTGCTTGCGGCGATCGCTGCATCGCTCCGACTCGCCCAGGGGCTCGCTACGCGATCAGATTCTCGCTAACGCTCGAATCTGCCTTCGGACGCGATCGCAACGCTTGGCCGCCGTTCGGGGCCGGGGTGACGGGCTGAGGCAGTTGCGGCTGTGTTTATTGGCGGTGCCTGCGGCGTCGGGCGCTAGGCGCCCTCCTTCTCCGGCACCGCGTGCGATCGCTGCATCGCTTCGACTCGCCCTAGGGGGCTCGCTTCGCGATCAGATCCTCGCAAGCTCGGACCTGCCTTCGGACGCGATCGCAACGCTTGAGCGACCGTTCGGAGTTGAGGTGACGGGCTGGGGTCGTTGCAAGATGTTCATTGGCGGCGCCTGCGGCGCCGGGCGCCCACTTTCTCATCCGCCAGGTCAGCAGCGCGGCCCGCGGCCGAGATAAACGCCCCGCACCCAGCTCCAAGCCCCCAAGCGAGAAGCGCAGCTCGTAGTCGCGATAAACACTTATCGCAACTGCCTCAGCCCGTCACCCCGGCACCGAACGGCGGCCAAGCGTTGCGATCGCGACCGAAGGCAGGGGCGAGCGCCAGCGAGACCCTGATCGCGAAGCGAGCCCCTGGGCGAGTCGAAGCGATGCAGCGATCGCCGCAAGCACGACAAGCGACGAGCCGCCAGGCGAGGAGCGCAGCTCGTGCTTGCCATAAAGACGAGCGCAGCTCGTGCTTGCAATTAACGCCACGCGTGGTTGACGGGGCCGATTCCGCTTCCTAGGGGGAAGCCTGCGGCGATGGCGCCGGTGACGTAGTCCTTGGCTTTGGCTACGGCGGTTGGGACGTCTTCGCCTCGGGCCAGGTAGGAGGCGATGGCGGAGGCCAGGGTGCAGCCGGTGCCGTGGGTGTGGCGGTTGTTGTGGCGGGGGGCGGTGAAGCGGTGTTCGTGTTCGCCGTCGAAGAGGAGGTCGGCGGGTTCGCCGGGGAGGTGGCCGCCTTTGATCAGGACCCAGCGGGGGCCGAGGGCCTTGACGGCTTCGGCGGCTTCGCGGAGGCCGGTCTCGTCGACGACTTTCACGCCGGTGAGTTGTTCCACTTCCCACAGGTTGGGGGTGGCGACGGTCGCGGTGGGGAGGAGCGCGGAGCGTACGGCGTCGACGGCGTCGGGGGCGAGGAGGGGGTCGCCGTGCTTGGAGACGCCGACGGGGTCGACCACGATGGGGGCGGTGGCGTCGGCCAGGACTTCGGCGACGGTTTCGACGAGGGCGGTGGAGGCCAGCATTCCCGTCTTGATGGCGTGGGCGCCGATGTCGGACAGGACCGAGTCGAGCTGGGCTCGGACGGCTTCGGGGGGCAGTTCCCAGTAGCCCTGGACGCCGAGGGAGTTCTGCGCGGTGACGGCGGCGATGACGCTCATGCCGTGGGTGCCGAGGGCGAGCATCGTCTTCAGGTCCGCTTGGATGCCCGCGCCGCCTCCGGAGTCCGAGCCGGCGATGGTGAGGACGAGCGGGGGCGCCTGGTTCTCGATCAAATCGGTCACGATGCCCACTCTAGGGCGATATCTACACGCGTGTGCAGGTCAGGCCGTTCAGCTTGCAGGAGGACGGGCCCCTCGCGACACCGCGGGCGAGGTAGGTGACCTTGACCTTGCCGCCCGGCTGGAGGGCGGGGGCGCCGGCGGGGCTGCGCACCAGGCCGAGCGCGCCGGTGCGGACGGCGGTGGCGCCGCGCACGGCGACGATCGTGGCGTTGGGGATGCGGAAGGACATCGTCCAGGACGGCACGGGACGGTTCCCGCGGTTGGCGATGGTGGTGGTGAAGCGAAAGCCGTCCGAGGTCTTGCCGACCAGCCTGAACGCGACGACGAGCCCGTCGGGGCGCTCGGTGGCGCCGGGGCGGCGCTGGGACACCTGGCCTTCCTTGGTCGGTTCCCGCGGGGCGCCGCCGGCGAAGTTGAGGGCGATCTGCTGGGTGCTCAGCGCGTAGGACACCACGCCCACGGCGAGGACCAGCGCGACGATCGGGAGCAGCGGCACCGGGATCGACGGCAGTCTCCTGCGGGTGCCCGAGGGGCGCGGCCCGGGAAGCGGAGGGTCGGCGTCGGGCGGTGCGCCCTCGTCCCCGGTTCGCGCGTGCCTGGAGTGTCGTCCCATCCCATCCCTCTTCGATCACAGGATGTATACCAAACCCGTATCAAGCATGCCTACCAGACGCCCAAAGGGTTGTGCGGGAACACGACGGCCGCCCGTGTCCCCTGTGGCTCACCGGCGGAAGTGGTCCCAGCCGCCTCCCTGGTAGGGCCCGCCGTCGACCAGCACGCCCGCGCCTTCGGCGACCCTCCCGACGACCGTCCAGGACGCGGGCGGCACGGTGCCCGGCGGGACGGTGGCGGCGAAGGCGTGGTCCTCCCCACCCGTGAGGGCGTGGCGAAGTCCGCCGGGACCGCGCTCCCGCGGCACCGGGACGGCGGACGAGTCCACCTCGATGCGGACGCCGCTCGCCTTGGCGATGTGGCCGAGGTCTTGGAGGAGGCCGTCGCTGACGTCCATGAGGGCGGTCGCGCCCATCGCGCGGGCCTCCTCCCCCGCCGTGTACGGGGGGCGGGGCCGGCGGTGCGCCTCGATCAGCTCGGCGGGCTCGTCCTTGCCGGCGTCGAGCAGTTCCAGCCCGGCCGAGGAGTGGCCGAGGCGTCCCCGGACGGCGACGAGGTCGCCGGGGCGCGCGCCGGAGCGCGTCAGCGGCGGCCGGCCCGCCAGGTCGCCGAGCGCGGTGATCGCGAGGGTGATGAGCGGCGCGGCGACGACGTCGCCGCCGGCCACGGACGCGCCGGCCATCGCGCATTCCTCGCCCAGCCCCGCGTACAGTTGCTCGGCCCATTCGACCGGGGTGTCGGCCGGTGCCGCCAGGCCGACCAGCAGGGCGGTCGGCCGCGCGCCCATGGCCACGACGTCGGCGAAGTTCTGCGCGGCGGCCTTGCAGCCGATCTCGTACGGGCCGGACCAGTCGCGCCGGAAGTGGCGGCCCTCGACGAGCAGGTCGGTGGTGGCCACCACGTGCCCGTCGGGCGCCCGGACCACCGCGGCGTCGTCGCCGGGCCCCAGCTCCACGGCCGGGCCCTGCCGCAGCCGATCGGTCAGCCGTGTGATCAGCCCGAACTCGCCCAGCTCCCCGATGCTGCTCATCCGCCCCCGTCCCACCGCCGCCCCGAGGGGCCAGGGCGGCGTGTAACACGATACGGTGACCGTCCGACGTTTATTCTCCGCCCGGGGAGGACGGATGGTGCAGGCCTACATCCTCATCCAGACCGAAGTGGGCAAGGCGGCCGAGGTGGCGCGCGAGATCGGCGGCATCCCGGGCGTCACGCTGGCGGAGGACGTGACGGGGCCCTATGACGTGATCGTGCGAGCGGAGGCGCGCAATGTCGACGAGCTGGGCAAGCTCGTCGTGGCGCAGATCCAGGCGGTCGAGGGGATCACCCGGACGCTCACCTGCCCGATCGTGCACATCTAGCTCCCAGGTTCCCGTGCCGGCTCGATCTGGACGGCGAGGCGCGCGGCGGCGCCTCCTCGCCACGCTTCTCCCCGGGCTGCTGCTGGTGGCCGGATGCGGGGAGGGCGCCGTGCGGGTCCCGGTGCCGACGCCGGACGCGGCGGGCGCGCGGTTGTGCGCGGGCCTGCGGCTCCCGGAGAAGGTGCTGGGCGCCGAGCGCCGCGACACCTCCCCGGACTCACCGTTGACCGCGGCGTGGGGCTCGCCCGCGATCGCGTTGCGCTGCGGCGTGCCGCGCCCGGCCGCGCTGACCCCGGACGCGCAGCTGGTGACGGTGAACGGCGTCGACTGGTTCGGCCAGCCCGCGGACCGTCCGGTCACGTTCACCGCCGTGTCACGGCAGACGTACGTGGAAGTGACCGTCCCGCCGAAGTACAGTCCGCCCGGCGACGTGCTGATCGAGCTGGGCCGCCCGATCGCCGCCACGATCCCCAAGAAGCCCGAGGGGCAGATCTGACGCCGTTCACAGCGGGAAGGGCAGCGTCGGCATCCAGGTGTTCCAGATCCGCCGCAGGCGGCCGTCCCCGATGACGGTGGCCAGCGCGTCGTCGAGGGCGGAGCGTGTTCCGGGTCGGTCCTTGGCCACGGCCACGCCCCACCGGTTCGCGGTGGGGACGGTGAAGGCCAGGTCGAAGTCGGCGTCCTCCGCCAAGGGGACGAAGACCACGTCGTCGTCCACCACGGCGTCGACCTCGCCGGAGCGCAGCGCGGCCAGCATGTCGCCGAAGACGTCGTCGGTCTCGCCGCCGAACGGCACGGTGGCCGCGCCCTCGAACGTCTCGGCCAGCGCCATGTTGGTGCTGCCCTCGATCGCCGCGACGCGCAGGCCGCGCAGTCCGGACGGCGAGGTGATGCCGGCGCCGCGCCGTACCAGGACCGCCTCGTTGAACACCGCGTAGGGACGGGTGAAGTCGACGTGGCGCAGGCGCTCCTCGGTGATGCCCTGCCCGCACCAGACGGCGTCCACCTCGTGGGCCTGGAGGGACGGGACGAACTCGGCCCACGGCATGAAGACCCAGCGCAGCGGGCGGCCCATCACCTCGGCCACCAGGGCGGCCGCGTCGGGTTCGTAGCCGTGCCGGGTGACGCCGTCGGGGCTGCGCGAGAACAGCGGCGGCGCCTCCGCGTCGATGCACGCCAGCCGCAGGGGCTCGGTCACGGAAGGTGCTCGGTGTACATCTCGCGCTCCCAGTCGGTGATGGCGCCGCAGAACCGGGCCCACTCGTCGCTCTTGAGCTCCAGGTACAGCGCGGACATCGCCTCCGGGAAGGCGCCGCGGACGACGGCGTCGGCGGCGAAGGCGTCGAGGGCGTCCCGCAGCGTCAGCGGAAGCGGCTCGAACTTCGAGGGGGCGGCCTCGTAGCTGCTGGCAACCTGTGGCGGGCCGGGGTCGATGGCGTGGTCGAGGCCGTCCTTCATGGCGGCGATGACGGCGGCGTGGGAGAGGTACGGGTTGACGGACGCGTCGGGCAGCTTGCATTCGAGCCGTCCGTTGGCCGACAGCCGCACCGTGCAGGTCTTGTTGTCCATGCCCCAGTTGATCTGGGACGGGGCGAACTGGCCCGCGTCCCAGTAGCGCTTGTAGGAGTTCACCGTGGGGCCCATCAGCGCCATCATCCCGGCGGCGTGGCTGAGGACGCCGCCGAGCGCGTGCCTGCCCTCCTCGGTGAGGTGCAGTTCCGTCACGCCGGGGTCGGCGAGGATGTTGCGGTCGCCGCGCCACAGGCTGAGGTTGTGGTGGCAGCCGTTGCCCATCACCCCGGCGGCGGGCTTCGGCATGAAGCTGGCGGTGACGCCCATCTCGCGGGCCACCTGCTTGCAGATCTGGCGGTAGGTGACGAGCCGGTCGGCGGTGACGCAGGCGTCGTCGAACATCCAGTTCAGCTCCAGCTGCCCCGGGTCCTCGTAGTCGCCTTCGATCATGTCGAGGCCGAGCGCCTGCGCGTACCGGATCACCCGCTGGAAGATCGGGCGCATCACCTCCAGGCTGTCGACGTGGTAGGACGGGCTGGATCCGGGCTTGACGTGCACGTCGAGCCCGGGACCCGTCCAGGTCATCTCGGGTTCGCAGCCGCTGCGCAGCCGCAGCCCGGTGGCCTCGGTGAACGCGTCGTGGACGCGGCGCAGGTTGGACCGGGCGTCGGTGGCCAGCGGGCTGCCGCCGATCCCGGGGAAGTGCCCCGGCTCGTACACGCTGCAGAAGAACCGGCCGACGGTGGTGTCCCACGGCAGCACCGCGAACGTGTCGGCGTCGGGCACGGCGGTGAACTCCTTGGCCTCGGTGCCGCCGCCGAGCAGGTTGCCGAACCGGTCGACCTGGAGGTCCGACATCGCGGTGCGGTGCAGGTTGACGCCGCGTTCCAGGTTGCGGCGCAGGTGCCGGGCCGGGACGACCTTCCCGACGATCCGGCCGGTCAGCGACACGGTCTGGTAGTAGATGAACTCGACACCGGACTCCTGGACGCGGGCGGTGACGTCGTCCATCGCGGCGGCGTTGCGTTCCTTGTGCTCGTCGAGAGCCGTGGTGGCGGGCATGGGACCTTCCCTCAGACGGTGAGCGGTCGGATCACTTCGGGGGGACGGCCCCCCACGTCCCCGGGCCAGGACGCCCGGCCGCGTTCCGGGCGCTCGGGCGTCCAGGCTCGGGACGGGACGGTGGCGTCGGCCACCAGTTCGCGGTAGTGGCGGTGCCGGGACGCGGGGATCCCGGCGAGCACGACCCCGACCATCTGCCGGTCGCGGTAGTACGCCATCGCCACGCCGCCGGTCAGGGCCCGGGGGTGGTCGAGCCCGCCGTCGAGCAGGACGCAGCGGTCGCCGAGGGCGGGCGCTCCGTAGCTCTGCACGCGTACGCCGTACTGGTCGCTCCAGAACGATGGCAACGGGGTGAACGGGCCGTCGTCGTGGGATCGCACGCCCAGGTGCGCGGCCAGTGTCGCGGCGGCGCGCCGGGCGGTGTCGCCGGTGACGCCCCAGTGCTCGACCCTGCGGGGCACGTCGTCGTACCGGGGGTTGGGGAAGCGGGCCACGTCCCCGGCGGCGACCACGCCGGGCAGTCCTTCGACCCGCATCCAGTTGTCGCATTCCACCCCGTCGTGGAGGTCGAGGCCGTTGCCGTCGAGCCATTCCACGTTGGGCCGGGACCCGACCGACTCGACGATGAGGTCGGCGGGGATCGCGGTCCCGTCGTCCAGCACCGCGCCGGTGACGCGCTCGCACGGCCCGTCCGACAGCAGTTCGGAGACGATCCGCCCGGTCACGAACCGCACGCCGTTGTCCTCGTGGTGGCGGCGCAGGACGCGGCCCAGCTCGGGGCCGATCGCCCGTTCCATCGGCTCGGCGCCCGCCTCGACGACGGTGACCTCACATCCGGCCGTTCGGGCGGTGGCGGCGACCTCGCAGCCGATGAACCCGCCGCCGACGACCACCACCGAGCATCCGGGGACGAGCCGTTCCCTCAGCCGCAGCGCGTCGTCCAGGGTGCGCAGTACGTACCGGCCGAAGTCGGGGCCGGGGATGGCGGCGCGGGAGGGGCGCAGCCCGGTGGCCACCACGAGCCCGTCGTAGGTGAGGACGGTGCCGTCCGCCAGCGTCACCGACCGGGCCCGCAGCGAGGCCCGCACGACCGGGGTGCCGAGCCGCCAGCGGACGTCGGCCACGCTCTTGGACCGCCGGTACGCGCAGGCGTGCGCCTCCGCCGCGCCGGCGGTCCCGGTGCCGCCGACGAGCAGGTCCTTCGACAGCGGCGGCCGGTTGTACGGGAGGTGTTCCTCCGCGCCGACGACGGTGATGGCCCGGTCCCATCCGGCGGCGCGCAGGTGCTCGGCCGCGCGCAGTCCCGCCAGCCCGGCGCCGACGATCACGACCTGTCCGGCCAACGGTCAGGCCCCGATCCGGACGGGACGTACGACCTTCATCAAGGGGACTCCTCTGGTTACGGTTCCGGCGGGTGGGACGAGGCCCCGGCGGCTCGGGGCTCAGGGCCTCGGGGTGAACGCGAGGGGCAGTGTGATGGGCCCGGTGTTCCCGCTGAGCGGCAGCGAGCGGACCTCGCCGTCCACGCGCGGGTCCCGCATGCGGCGCGCGAGGAGGGGCAGTGCCACGCTCATGTCGGTGCGGGCCACCAGGTGGCCGAGGCAGTAGTGGATGCCGCCGCCGAACCCGAAGTGCGCGGGACGTTCGGCGGTGATGTCGAACGTGCCGTCCGGCACGGCGCGCGGGTCGGTGCCCGCGGACTCGGTGAACAGGTGGACGGTGGTCCCGGCCTCGACGTCCAGGCCCTTGTAGGTGAAGTCCTCCAGGGCCTCCCTGGTCACCCAGGTGGTGGTCGGGGCGACCCGCATGACCTCCTCCACGGCCTTGGGCCCCAGCTCGGGCCGCTCGCCCAGCAGCGCCCACTGGTCCGGGTGCCGCAGGAACGTCCGCATGGCCAGGCCGAGCTGGTTGCGGGTGGTGTCGAACCCGCCGAAGATCAGCAGGACCATCGAGTCCCGCAGCTCGGCCCGGCTCAGCCGGTCCTGGTCGGCCTCGGCCTGGACGAGGGTGGTGACGAAGTCGTCGCGGGGCGACCGCAGCCGGTCCTCGATCACCTCGTCCACATAGCCGTACAGGTCGTCCAGCGCCGCCTCGATCTTCGGCAGGTCCTCGGCGATCGTCACGCCCATCGCCAGACCGATGGTGGCGGACTCGCGGGCGATCATCCTCCATGCGGACTCGGGCAGGCCCAGCATGATGGCGATGACCCGGGCCGCGTAGGGCTCGGCGAACTCGGTGACGAACTCGCAGCGGCCCGGTTCGGCGAAGGCGTCCACCAGCTCGCCGGCCAGATCCTGGAAGCGCGGGACGAGCCCGGTGATGAGCCGCCGGGAGAACGCGGGGTTCATCAGGCGGCGCAGCCGGCGGTGGTCCTGCCCCTCCTTGTTGAGCACCCAGTTGGACCACCATCGCGCGAACGGCCCGCTGGTGATGCCGTGGTGCTCGGGCCACTTCACGCTTCCCTGCCGCAGCTTGGGATGCGTCAGGAGCTCTCCGACCTCCTCGTACCGCAGGACGGCGATGCCGTAGTTGGTGCGCGCGTACCAGCCGTGCTCGCGCGCGTCCCGCACCTCCTGGGACTGGACGGAGAAGGCGGGGTCGGCGATGTTGAAGTACGGCGCGGTCCGGGAGCTCACGGGTCACTCCTCTCAGCGGGTCGCGAGCGGGTCCGCGGCGGGCGCGGGAACGGCGTCGCCCGCAGGGGTGTCGCCGCGGCCGTAGTGGCGGGTGGCGGCCATGTAGGCGAGCCCGGCGACGATCACGATGGCGGCCGAGAGCGGCACGATGTAGTTGTCGTACCAGGGCACGTCGGGCGTCCGCGGCCAGGACATGTTGATCATCGCGGCGACGCCGTACACCAGCGCGGCGACGTTGACCACCAGGCCCCAGCGGCCCAGCGTGAACGACCCCGACGGGCGCCAGCCCTTGAGCCTGGCCCGCAGCGCGGCCAGCACCACCGCCTGGAAGGCCAGGTAGATGCCCAGCGCGGCGAACGAGATGATCTTCGTCAGGGCGTCCGTGGACAGCTTGGAGCCGATGACCAGCACGGCGGGCAGCACGGCGGCCAGCAGCAGCGCGTACGGCGGCACGTGCCGGGTCGGCGAGAACCTGGCCAGCACCCGGCTGCCGACGATCATGTCGTCCCTGGCGTAGGCGTAGGTCAGCCGGCTGGCCGCGGCCTGGAGGCTCATCGCGCAGGACACGAACGAGATCAGCACGATCCCGAGGACGATCTTGACGGGTCCGGAGCCGAACGCGGCGGTGAGCGCGGTGGTGACGGGGTCGGCGTCCGCGCCGGAGACGACGGCGCCGAAGTCGGCCACGGCGAGCACCAGCGACAGCGCGACGAAGGTGGCGGCGGCCCCGCCCACGTAGATCGTCATGCGCATCGCCTTCGGGATGCGCCGGGCCGGGTCGCGGACCTCCTCGGCCACGTCGCCGCACGCCTCGAAGCCGTAGTACTGGTAGATGCCGATCAGCGAGGCGGCCAGGAAGGCGGCGGCGTACGAGCCGCCCTCCCCGGCGCCCTGGCCATCGAAGAACACCCCGAGCCCGTGGTGGCGCTCGGTGACCAGCAGCCAGACCCCGACGACCAGCGCGCCGACCAGCTCGGCGGTGAAGCCGACGATCGCGGCCATCGCCAGCCACCGGGTCCCGGACAGGTTGATCAGCGTGGCGACCGCCAGGATCGCCAGCGCGCACAGGATCGTGGCGTTGACCGAGGCGTCGAAGCCGAGCATCGCCGCGGCGTACGGCCCGGCGCCGTAGCTGACGCCGGCGATGGTGGCCAGCAGCGCCACCAGGTAGATCCAGCCGTTCATCCACGCCCAGCGGCGCCCCCACAGCCGCCGCGCCCAGGGGTAGATGCCGCCGCTGACCGGGTACTGCGAGACGATCTCGCCGAAGACCAGCGCGACCAGCAGCTGGCCCAGCCCCGCGATGACGAACGCCCAGATCATCGGCGGGCCGGCCTGGGCGAGCGAGATGGCGAACAGCGAGTACACGCCGACGACGGGCGAGAGGTAGGTGAAGCCGAGGGAGAAGTTGGCCCAGAGGCTCATGTCCCGCCGGAAGTGGCTCTCGTAGCCGAGCGCGGCGAGCCGTTCGGCGTCGTCGTCGAGGGGTCGGGCGGGCGGTGGAACCGCCCCGGTCTCCTTGCCGGTGGACACCAGTGGTCCTCCCTTGTCTGCGGACGTGCCGGCGCGTCCTCGGCGCCACGGCCGGTCCGTTCGGTGCGGGGATACGCCCCCCACACCCCTCGGAAGATCCGGCCGGGCCGGTTCCCCTCCACTCCGCCGGCGCTTGGCTCCGCGGACCGGCCCGGCGGGTGGAAGCACCGCGTGACCGGACCCGTCGACAGGGGGGCGGTCCCATCGCGTTCAGCGGTCACGCGGCAGCGTCGAACCGTCTGGGACGGACCCCAGACGGGGTGTTGCGGTTCGGGTCGCGGTGCCGCCGTCCCGGCGGGTTCCGGGACGCCGGCCTGCGAGACTGATGTCGGCGAGGCCACCTCGGAGAGCGGGGTACCGCTCTCTGGCCGAAAAGATATGGCGCCAGATATTTTCTGGCAAGAGGTCGGCGGGAACTCGCCGCCCACCTGGTGCCCGGCCCCGCGCCCGCCGGCCTTCCGCGGCACGAGAAAGGCGGAAGAAGGCAGGGAGAGAAGGGAGAACGATGCCCGCACCGGACGCGTCCGTGACCGCCCGGCTCGCCGTCTTCGCGCCCCTGGAGAACCTGGGCAGGGCGGAGGCCATCACCCGCCGGCTGGCCGACGCGATCTCGCTGGGACTGCTCGCGGACGGGGAGCAGTTGCCCAGCGAGCCGGATCTGGCCGCGCAGCTCGGCGTCGCCACGGTGACGGTCCGGGAGGCGCTGAGCGAGCTGCGCAACCAGGGACTGATCGTGACGCGGCGCGGGCGCGGCGGCGGCAGCTTCGTGCGCGCGCCCGAGCAGGGCGAGACCGCGGGGCGGCTGCGGCGCCGCCTGCGCGATCTGACCGTGGCCGACCTGCGCGACCTCGGCGACCACTACTCGTCGCTGGCGGCGGGCGCGGCCCTGCTCGCGGCCGAGCGCGCCTCGCCGGACGACCTGGAGCGGCTCGGCGAGGCGGCGGCGGCGTTCGCGGACGCAGAGTCGGGCGAACGGCGGCACCACGCCGACGGGCGGTTCCACGTGGAGGTGGCCGCCGCCGCGCAGTCGGCACGGCTCACCCGCGAGGAGATCCGGCTGCAGACCGAGATCGGCCCGCTGCTGTGGCTGCCGGGCGCCGACGCCCGCACCAGGCGCCGGCTGGACCGGCAGCACCGCGAGATCGTCGCCGCCATCGCGGCCGAGGACGCGGCCCGCGCGGCGGACCTGGCCAGGCGGCACGTGACCGAGGCCATCGAGCGCCTGGTCGAACTGCACCTCAGCCTCGTCGAATCGGGAGGCGAGGAAGCGGAAGGCGTAGCACCATGATTGCCCGGCCCTGGGCGCGACCCGGCGGCGCCCACCGACCGTGAGGTGACCCACGTGAGACGACGCCAACCCGCACGCACCCCCGCTCCGGAGGGCCACCCTCAGGGCGAGTCCGCCGTCGGGCAGGTCTTCGACTCCGTGCTGCGCTCCATCGAGGGGCTCAGCGCCCAGGTGGTGGAGGTGGTCCGGGCGGCGTCAGGCCGTGGCGCCCGTCCTGCGCGGGACGAGCTCGCCCCGGTGCGGCGGGAGGTGTTCCGCATCCTGCGGGAGCACGCGCCCCTGGTCACCGGCAGCGGCTTCGTCGCCGCGCCCGACCTGCTCAGCGACGCGCCGCTGTGGCTGGAGTGGTGGCAGGCGGGCGAGGGCGGCGATCCCGAACGGCTCGTGGTCGACCTCGACCCGGCGAGCCGCGGCTTCTACGACTACACGGGACGCCCCTGGTTCACCGTGCCCGACCGTACGCGCGGCCCCAACATGCACGGCCCGTACGTGGACTACCACGGCACCGACCAGTACATCCTCACCATGTCCACGCCCGTGCTGGAGGGCGAGACGTTCCTCGGGATCACCGGTGCCGACCTCTACCTGCGGACGGTGGAGAAGACCGTGCTGCCGCTGCTGCCGCCGGGCGGGATCCTGCTCAACGCGCAGGGCCGGGTGATCATCTCTCGTTCCGCGCGGCATGTGACGGGGGCGTTACTCCGGCGCCTGGACCTGGCCACGGTGGAGCGCACCGGGGCCCCGGTCGCCGTCCCCGGCGGGGGCACCCTGGCCCGCTGCGGGGAGCTGCGGCTGTACCTTCTGACTCCCTGAAAGGTCCGCCGCCTTGCCTTCGGCGCCGCCCCATTGACGTCATCTTTCAAGCGGCCTCAACGATCGCCCATATTAATGTCAAGGTCGGTCAATTGATCACACCGTTCCGCATGAAAGACGAGGGTGCGTGCTAGTTCTAACGGTGCACTACTTCATGTAGGCATCGACAGAACTCTCCGCGGATGAGCTTAGGAGGCTCATATGATGAAGCGACTGGCCGCGAGCGCCATCGTGACCACCGCGCTCGGCGGCGCCCTGATGACGGCCACGCCCGCGCTGGCCAACGACGACGACAACACCGTCAACCAGGAGAAGGTCGCCGAGCTCAACGTGCTCTGCAACGTCGCGGTGCTCGGAATCCAGAAGGGCTCGAACTGCGGCGGCACCAAGTCGGTGCTCTCCGACAGGGACCAGGAAACCAAGGTCAACGTCCGCCGCTGAGCCGAGGCAGCACTCGGGGCAGGGAGCCGTCGGGCTCCCTGCCCTTTTTTCGCCGCCGCACCGGCCGCCCCGCAAAACCGCGCATTCCGATATTCCAGAGAAGTTGGAACAGCCCGGAATGTCGGATACCTATCGCCGTTCGGCCATTTTCGCCAAGCGCGCCCAGCGGACGGGCAATGTTATGGTCAACGACGCCGATTCGCGCGCTCCACAGCGAATGAAATGCGCGACATCGTGTTACTAATAACCGTGCCTACACCGCTGTAGGCGCGAAGCGCTCTCGAGAGAGGCTAGGAGGCTCAAATGCTCAAGCGACTGGCAGCGGCCGGAATGCTCACCGCCGCGCTGGGCGGGGCCATGCTCACGGCGACGCCCGCCATGGCCAACGACGACGACAACACGGTGAACCAGGAGAAGGTTCTCGAGGTCAACCTGCTCTGCAACGTCGGCATCCTCGCGATCCAGAAGGACGCCAACTGCGGCGGCAGCACGTCCGCGCTCTCGGACAACGACCAGGACAACAAGATCAACATCCACAAGCACCACAAGAAGCGCCGCTGACGTCGTCGTCACGCCCAAGGCGGGAGGCCACCGGCCTCCCGCCTTTTCGCATCTTCCGGCCCTCCATGCCGCGATCGCTTTGTAAATCCGATTTGGAATATCATTCCGGACTTTATTGAAGGTCGATCGCCCTACCTTTTACAACCCCTTTGCCGACGGTATGGGCAGGTGCGAGAGAAACGCGCCCGCTTACCCTTTGCCGTCGAAAGCGAGAGCCGATATACCTAGACGTGCCCCCGCTCGACGAGAGCGGGGGCAGGACATCCGGTATCGGCTTATATACCGGAAGCGACGAGAAAGAGGAAAAACCCCATGAAGACACTCAGCTACACCGAGCTGGACGAGCTGGCCGGCGAGGTCCTGCCGGAGCGGGCCGTGCTCTCCACCCTCCTGGTGGGCGGCAACGGCGGCGACTCCTACAACAACAACAACGGCTCCGGCTGGGACAACGGCGCGGGCTCGTCGATCGCGCAGAACGCCTGCCAGAGCCACATCAGCAAGCCCGACAGCGGCCTGCTCCAGCTCGTCGGCCTGCACGCGCAGAACGACCACCAGTCGCTCACCTGCGTCCCGGGCACCTCGATCTCCGGCCACTGAGCCGCACGCAACACCTAGGCGGGTTCACGCCCGTGCGAAGGGCTGGCGCAATGCCAGCCCTTCCCCTTCTTCTCGCCCCATTTCCACCACATCCTCCGCCAAGGGAACGCAGACAAAATGAACCACTCTGGTGGCCAAGAACTGAGTTATGCCGATCTCGACCGTTTGACGGCCGAGGTGCTGCCCCCGCGGCTGGCGCTGTCGAACGGCGTTCCGGCACCGGGCTCCGCCCCCGTCCATTACATGGCGAGCCCGAGCACCGAGGTGTTCTACGCCTGCCAGGTGACCCATTCCGAAGGCACGCCCGGAGTCCTCGGCACCGGGCTGCTGGCACAGGCGCCGTACTCCACGATGACCTGCGTCCCCGGTGTCGTCCATGCGCGGGGCTAGGAGCCTGCGCGCCAGGAACCCGCGCACCCCCGCCGAGGCCCCCGACGCGGCCACCTCCCATATGACCGCCGGTGGGACCGGCGGCGAGCCCCCCGCCGGACAGCCCATGCGGGCGGCTCCGCTGACCCTGCCCGTCCTCGCGGACGGCGCGGAGCTGGTCGGGCAGTTCAAGCACTCCGGGTACCGCGAGCCGTCCCAGCTGGTCTGCCTGCCCAACCGGCAGCTCGTCCGGCTTCCCACCCTGCTGTACCTGGTCGTCAGGACCCTGGGCGAGTACCGCGACGCCGCCCCCACCGCCGACCCCCGCCAGACGCTGGAAAGGGTGGCCGAGGACGTCAGCCGTGCCGCTGGCGTCCGGATCACCGGAGAGCAGGTCGTCTATCTCGTCGACCGCAAGCTCGCCCCCCTCGGCATCACCTCCTACAGCGACGGGACGCCGCCGCCGGTCGTGAAGGCCAACCCGTTCCTGGGGCTGCGCTTCAAGATGGCCGTGCTGCCGGAGCGTGCCACCTGGTTCCTCGGCGGCCTGTTCTCATGGCTGTTCCGCCCCGCCGTGATGGTGGTCATGGTCGCCGCCATCCTGGTGAGCGAGGTCTGGCTGTTCACGACCCGTTCGCTGGGCGACGCGCTGCACCAGCTCATCCTCGCCCCCGTGACCATTCTGCTGGTCATGGGCCTGGGCGTGCTGTCGTGCGCGTTCCACGAGATCGGCCACGCCACCGCCTGCCGGTACAGCGGCGTCCGGCCGGGCGCCATGGGCTGCGGCATCTACCTGGTGTGGCCGGCGTTCTACACCGACGTCACCGAGTCGTACCGGCTGGGCGTCGCCGGGCGCGTCCGCACCGACCTGGCCGGGGTGTACTTCAACGGCGTCTTCGTCGTCGCCCTGACGCTGCTCTACCTGCAGACCGGGTTCCAGCCGCTGCTGGTGGCGATCCTGTACGTCAACTTCGAGATCGTCCAGCAGTTGCTGCCCAGCCTGCGGTTCGACGGGTACTACATCATCTCCGACCTGATCGGCGTCCCCGACCTGTTCAAGTACATCGGGCCGATCCTGCGCCGCACCCTGCTGCGCCGCCCGGCCGACGCCCGGCTGAAGGAGCTCAAGCGCTGGCCGCAGCTGGTGGTGACGCTGTGGGTGCTGACGGTCCTGCCCGCGCTGGCCTTCCAGCTCGGGCTGATCGCGACGCAGCTCCCCCGGCTGTTCGCCTCCGGCTGGTGGATGATCGAGCACCTCGCCGCCACCGCGATGGCCGGGGACGCGGGAACGCTGGAACTCGTCACCTCGGGACTGCAGATCCTGCTCCTGCTGCTGCCGCCGCTGGGCGTGGTGCTGATCCTGTACCAGATGACCCGGTGGGTGGTGCGGAGGCTCGTCCTGTACGTCCAGGGTCCGCCCGAACCGGAGCCGGTGCCCGACGGTCAGCCGGCCAGGTCGACGATGGCGTAGGAGAAGCCCTCGGCCTCCACGCCGTCGCCGGTGAGGGTGACGCCGCGTCCCTCGACCAGGCGCCCCGTGCCGATCGCGCCCCGGCCCGACTTCCGGGCGGGCCTGAACGCGGCGGGCCGGCGTCGGGGGTTGATGACGACGAGGTACCGGTCGCCCCGTACGTAGGTGAAGGGGAAGCCGTCGTGCAGGACTCGCACCTCCGCCCCGGTTCCCAGCTCGGGGGACGACGCGCGCAGCGCGATGAGGCGGCGCACGAGGTTCAGCAGCGAGCCCGGGTCGGCGCGCTGGGCCTCCACGGTGGGACGTGACGGGTCGGGGTCGATCGGCAGGTACAGGCGGTCGGCGGGCGCGGTGGAGAAGCCCGCGTTCGGCCCCGAGTCCCATTGCATGGGGGTGCGGGAGCCCGCGCGGTTGTAGTCGGGACCGGCGAAGCCGATGACACTGCCCTCCTTGTCGGGCAGCCCCGGGATGTAGCGCATGCCGATCTCGTCGCCGTAGTAGATGGCGGGCAGCGTCGGCCAGGTCAGGAGCAGCGCGAAGGCCGCGGGAAGCTCCTCGGGCGTCCGGGGACCGCAGCCCAGCCGCGAGAAGTCGTGGTTGGACGTCGGCAACGCGATGTGCCCCGCGTCGCCGATCGTCTCCGTGGCCGCCAGCCACGCCTGGACGAACGGGCGCGGCGATCCCTTGCCCCCCGCGTCGAAGAAGCAGTCGACGGCCCTCCAGTGCTCCATGTCGATGCCGCCGTGGTTGTTCCACAGCGACCGCAGGGCCAGGCCGTCGCCGTCGCCTCCGAAGTGCAGGAAGAAGTCACCGTGGAAGCCCGCGGGCACCGACACCGCCGGGTCTCCCCACTCGGACAGCAGCACGGCGTCGGGATGGGCGCGGTCCAGCCACGCGCGCAGTTCCTTCCACAACAGCGAGGTCTCGCGGAACCCGGGATCGTCCTTCACCAGGGACGAGGCCATGTCGACGCGGAAGCCCGCGATCCCCAGCCGCAGCCAGTGGTCCATGATCTCGCGCAGCGTGGCCCGGTTGGCGCGGGGCCCGTCCGCGTCCACCGGCTGCCGCCACGGCTCCGACGGCGCCCTGCGGGCGTAGCCGAAGTTCAGCGCGGGCTGGGTCGGGAAGAAGTTCGGCAGGTACGCGCCGCGCCTTCCGCCGGGGGACGGGACGAAGCCGCGGGGAGGCTCGCCGGTGTCGGCCCAGATGTACCGGTGGTCGGACGGGTCGTTCGCCGACGCCGTGAACCAGGGGTGCTCGTCGGAGGTGTGACCCGCGACCAGGTCGAGCAGCACCCGGATGCCGTGGTGGCGCGCCGTCTCCACCAGGCGTACCAGGTCGTCCTCCGTCCCGTACCGGGGCGCGATGGAGAAGTAGTCGGAGACGTCGTAGCCCGCGTCCCGGAACGGCGACGCGAAGCAGGGGTTGATCCAGATGGTGTTCACCCCGAGCCAGGACAGATGGCCGAGGCGTTCGGTGATCCCGTTGAGGTCGCCGATGCCGTCGCCGTCGGAGTCGGCGAAGCTCTGCGGATAGATCTGGTACAGGATGGCGTCGGCCAGCCAGGCCGGCCGGGAGCGGGGGGTGGGGTCACTGCGCACGTCTTCGATCGTGCCCGGCGAGTGGATCTTCTGAAAGTCCCCCTCCGGCATTCGCCTCCGCGAGCCCGGTCACGGCCGCCCGCCGAGCAGGACGGCGCGCGCCGCCGCGAGCCGACCGGCCCCCTCGTCGGCGCTCTCGCCGGAGCCGCCGGACACGTCGTCGGCCCATGCGAGCAGGCGGCGCAGGTGGTCGTCGGCCGGGGCCGTGCTCACGGGGGCGCTGCCCGCGACGACCTCCCCGCCCGTTCCGTCGATGGTGATGAGCGCGCCGTCGGGGACGGTGCGTCCGGCGACCCGCAGAGAGCCGGCGGCGTCGATGGTGAGGTCGGCGGCTCCCACGACGGCGGGCCTGCCCATGGCGCGGGCGACGACGGCGGCATGGCTCGCGGGCCCGCCGCGCGCCGTGACGACCCCGGCGGACGCGGTCAGCCCGTACAGGTCGGCCGGTGAAGTCTCCGGGCGCACCAGGATGACCGGGCCACCGGCCGCCATCCGTACCGCCCTCTCGGCGGTCGTCGCCACCCTGCCGGTGGCCACTCCCGGGACGGCGCCCACCCCTCGGGTGAGGATGTCGAGCCGCGCCCCGGCCGTCTCGATCCGCGGCGTACGGGCGTGGTGGACGTGGCGCGGTGAGACCCTCAGCAGGGCCTCGTGCCGTTCGATGACCCGTTCGTCGGCCAGGTCGACGGCGACACGGATGGCGGCGCGTCCCACGAGGCCGCCGGGCCGCACCTGGAGCAGCCACAGCCCACCCGACTCGAAGGTGAACTCCACCTGGCACGCGTCGCGGTAATGCCGTTCGATCCCGGCCATGGCGCCCAGGAGGTCCGCCCACACGGCCGGTTCCCTGTCGGCGAGGTCGGTCAGGGGCCTCGTCATCGACCTCCCCGACACGACGTCGTCGCCTTGGGCGCCGAACAGGACCTCCCCGTACGGGACGCGCTCACCGGTGTTGGGGTCGCGGCTGAAGGCGACGCCGGTGCCGCTGCGGCCGTCGCGGTTCCCGAACACCATGGCCTGCACGATGACGGCCGTGCCGAGGTCGTGCGGGATGCCGTGGAGCTCCCGGTAGATCCTGGCGCGCGGGGTGTCCCAGGACGAGAACACGGCCGCGACGGCGTGCTCCAACTGCCGGGCCGCGTCGTCCGGGACCGGCCCCGTGAGAGCGGACAGGAGCCTACGGCGTGAGGCGGCGGCGAACCGCTCATCCCCCGTCTCGGCCGCCAGCCCGGCCGTGGCGGCGGTGGTGAGGCCGAGGTTGAGGATCGTGCTCATCATGCCGGGCATCGACACGCTCGCGCCCGAGCGGACCGAGACCACCAGCGGCCGTTCCCGCCCGCCGAGACGCCGTCCCGTCACGGCCTCCAGGTCGCGGACGGCGGCGGCCAGCTCGGCGGTGAGGCCGTCGGGAAGGCGCCGGTCGCGGAGGAAGGCGCGGCACGCCCCGGTGGTGATGACGAACCCCGGCGGCACGGGCAGTCCGAGGCGCCGCAGGACGACGAGGCCGTGCGCCTTGCCACCGAGGACGGTCCGGTCGTCCGCGGTCTCCGCCGACAGCGGCTTGATCCAGGCCATGGCCGTGCGGTCTCAGTACCGTGGGATGCCGAGGGTGACCAGGAGATCCTCGTGTAGCTGGCACCACACGGTGTGGTACGAGTCGAGCCTGTCGGTCAGGTAGCCCAGGTCGCCGTGCCTGGCGCGCGTGATGGCGCCTGTGAGCCGGTCCCGGTATCGCGAGAACCGGGGCAGGGCCGCGGCCAGGTCCGCGCAGACGCCATCGGCACGCCGGTGGAAGTCGGCGAACAGGTCCAGGACACGGCCGTCGTAGGCGGCGTCGGTGTGGTCGTTCGCGGTCGTCACCCCGTCCACGACCCGGGTCTGCCACGCGCCGCACAGGTCGAGCAGTTCCGGGTTGAGCACGAGGAAGTCGTCGAAGGCGGCGGCCACCGCCTGGCGCGCCCCCGCAGTGTCCAGCTCGTCGGAGACCCGCTTGGCCGCGGCGGCGCGCCCGGCGTCGGTCAGTCCCCACGCGCGGAACAGTCCCAGCTCGTAGGTGACCAGGCCGGTCACCGCGAGATCGATCAGCTCGGACTCCACGTCGGCCTCGGGCAGCCCCGTCGCCTCCGCGAGCCGTTCGACGCTGGCGAACCCGACGCAGCGGAGGGCGTGCAGCACCATCAGGTCGCCGCTCATCGGCCCTCCTCGCAGGGACGGCCGGCGGGAAGCTCCGCGGTCGCGGCGGCGTGGGCGGCGCCGCGTCCCACGGCGCGGGCGACGATCCGGTTTTCGCGGACGCGCACGGCCGCCTCGGTGATGTCGTCCGGGTCCTGGATCCCCGCCGCCGTGGCGATGGCGGCGCCGTCGTCCAGGACGAGGTGGAGGCCGGGCCAGGTGTCGTTCCCGAACACGCCCCGCAGGCATCCGGTCAGGTCGCCGATCCTGAGCCGCACCAGGCGCCCGATCTCGGCGGGGTCGGCCGTCACCACGGCCACGGTGACCCGGTCGCCGAACCGGGCGGCCCGCACGGCCTCCTCCGCGGCCTCCAGCCGCCGCGTCCCCAGGACCGCGACCACGCCGTCGGCGTCGGGCGTGACCGTGCGGCCGGTGATCTCGTCCCGCGCCTCCTCCGGGGGACGCCAGGGCTCGCGGACGGGATGGGCGGCGACGGCGTAGGCCAGGTGCGGCCGGTCCCAGGTGTCGCCGAGGTCGAGCCCGGCGAGGTGGCGGCAGGCGAGCGCCAGGTCGAAGGGGTCGCCGAACCCGGGCGCCGCCTCGGCCAGGTGCCCCGCGCCGTCCAGCAGCGTCAGGACCAGCTCGGCCAGGCGCACGCGACGGGCGGGGATCGGGACGCGCGACTCCAGAGCGAGACCGAGCAGCAGCGCCTCCAGCTTCATGACCTGCGCCAGCACCGGACGGCCGGGTCCGTCGTCGAACACCCCGGCCAGCGACCGCAGGTGCAGCCGTCCGCCCGCGGACGTGTCGCCCATCAGCGGCAGGCGGTCGAGCCAGGCGCGGGCGAACGCCCCCAGCGCCTCGTCCAGGCGCGAGGGGGGCGGCTCGACCGGGGCGGGGGGCCGCAGCGAGTCCAGGAGGACCGCCAGGTAGAGCGCGCGCTTGCTGGGGAAGTTGGAGTACACCGCGCCGCGGGTCATGTCGGCGCGCTCGGCGATCCGGTCGACCTTGGCGTCGGCGTATCCGCGTTCCGCGAACTCTTCCCGTGCGGCGGCCAGCACCGCGGCCTTGGTGCGTTCCTGCTGCTGCGCCCGCGTCAGCCTGGCCATCCGGCCGCCCTCATATCGCTCACGGGAGTCAAGATACTCACATCATCCGGATGTTCTCAACATCTGAGTTCAGCTCCGGGGGCGCGCCTCCGGCCATCCCTTGGACCATGCGCGGCGCAGCTCCCACAGCCTGCGCCAGTCCTCCCGTGTGATCGCGGGACCTCCCTGCTCGGCGGAACGGGCGCGCACCAGGCGGCTCAGCCTGGACCGGAGGAACACGCCGAAGACCAGTAAGCGCACCGCGCCCTTGCCCACGTGCCTCCGCATCACGGTGGCCTTGCCCGTGAACAGCATGGCGAGCCTGTCCGGGCCGAGGGACGGCGCTCCGCCCTCGTAGCGGAACACGGCCCGTCCCGTCACGGTGGGCCGGTAGCCGAGGGCGGCGGCCCTCAGGCACAGGTCGGCGTCCTCCCCGTACATGACGAAGCCGCGGTCGAAGCCCCCGGTGTCCTCCCAGGCCCGGCGGGAGACGAGCAGGTATCCGCCGGTCACCACCGGCACCTGCTGCACCTCGCTGGACCACGGGCCGGGCGCCTCCGGGTCGAACCAGCGGGTGCCGGGGAAGACCGCGCTCAGCAGCCCCCTCGGCCGATTTCAGGTTCCCGCATCGGCGGCCCGCAACCACCGCCCTGACCGCTCGTGGTCAAGGCCGGGCGCCGGGGCGATCGCAGCGTGTCCTCAAGGGTCACTACAAGAGACGCCGCAGGAGGAACTAAGAGCGCCGGGCTTGGTGAACGCGCGAGGCAAAATGGACCAGAATTCGTTCGGGGAAGGCAATGCCGTCATCATCCGAGGCCGGTAGGGCGTGAGGGATTCGAACCCCCTGAGCACAAGGCACCTGGTTTACAGCCAGGCCCGACTCTCCCACGTCGGCGACGCCCCTCGGGGTCGGCGGCGGCGCCGCTCCCGTACTTTCAGAACGGTACGCGCGGTCGGCGGGAAGGGCCATCGATTTTCTCCGGCCATGGTGTTCTCACGGCCGGGCGGCATTGACCTCCGGTGCTTTCACCCGCCGATTTTCCGCCCGGCCGCGATCGCCGACCGCGGCTTACCGTGAATTCCGGCCGGCCCCCGTACTCGGCCGTTCCCCTGTGCCCCTCAGGTCAGGTCGAACTTGACCTCGTCGCCGTCGACGGAGGTGACCTTGATGGTGACGGGGCCGACCTGGGAGCTCTGGCCCCGCGCGATGGTGACCGTGTCGGAGGTGCCGATCCGCACGGTCATCGCGTCGCCCGAAATCTCGGTGACCGTGAGGTAGTTGTGGTTCAGCTCCAGGGTCTGCCCGGCTCCCTTCACGGTCACATGGCAGACGCCGCCGCTGCACGAGTAGGAGCTGCTCTGGCAGGCGCCGAGCAGCGGCACGGCCGCGAGCGTGAGCGCGGCCAGGATGGAAACACGGCGATACATGGTCGCCTCCCCCGGCTAACAAGAACAGTTCAACCATGGACGCGCCCTCGACCGTCACGGTTCCCGCTCGACGCCGCGGTCAGGGCAGCGCGAAGCAGGTGACGGTCTTGCCGGTCAGGGTCAGGACGAGGTCGTCCTCGGTCTGGTGGAAGGCGTCCGCCAGGCTCACCACCTGGCCGGTGGCGGCGTGGACGAAGACGTCGGTGCTCTCTTCGTCGTCCTCGGTGAGTTCGGCGAACTGCATCCACGCCCACTGACGCGGCGAGTCCATGCCGCAGTCGACGAACATGTGGCTCTGCGAGCCGAACGCCCCTGCGGGACGGCCGCGGACCGAGATGTGGGGCAGCGACCACAGGCGCGTTCCGTCGGCGATGTGCCTCGCGCGCAGGAAGCCGCCCTCCCAGGTGAGGACGGACTCACCGCGTACGGCCAGAGCGCCCTTGCTCACCATGTCCCCGGGCTCCGTCCACGGCCACCTGTGCGCCCACAGAACGCGGCCCGAGCCTCGATCACGGACCTCGACCGTCATCCACGGGTCGCGCGGTCTGCCGCATGACCGGCATTCGTTCGGTTCGTGGTCGCTGGGTGCGAATTGAGGGCAGTCGCACATCCACCGTTCACCGGTCAGCGGAGGTTGGCGATACAACAGCCGCACCACGTAGGGGCCTGCCACTCCATAGCTGACCGTGGCCTCGGGGATCGGCTCGGTGCTCCACCGGACGGCGCCGTCGTCGATGCCGAGCCCGGTGAAGGTCCCGGCCTTCTCGCCATACACGATATGGATCGCGTCCGGTGCCGCGCTCCCCTGGCCACCGGCGCCGTGGAGCTGGCCGCGGGTGACGCGCCACCGTGGTCGTCTGGTGTCGGGGTCGATCGGCGCGGTCCACTCGTCGGCGTGGCGAAGCCTGCCCACGCCGTTCAGGTCGTCGGCGAACCACCGGCACCACATCTTCGCGTCGTCGCCGCGCGCGTGCACCCACCACTCCACCGTCCCGGTGAACGGATGGACGCCCGCGACCAGCATCGGTCCAGGCTCCTCACGTCCCACGACCACCAGGCCCCGCCAGGCGCGGCACCACCGCCAATCGGAGGGATCGGCGCGCACCCCGGGCCACGGTTTGACCGGCCCGGTGTCCCTCAGCACGATTTGCGGACGCCGCAGCAGGCCCGAGTCACCGTACGGGGCCATCCGGGGGAAGGCCGACTGCCGTGCGGGCAGGGGCGCACCGGTCGCGATCTCGATGAGTTCGTCGTCGATGACCAGCGGCCCGTCGACGCGAACCCACACCTGCGCCTTGCGGCTCACCCGCCGCCGCCAGCGGATCCGGGGCTCGCGGTGGCCGAGCATCGCGGCCGTGCGTTCGGCGAGCTCCCGTCGGACGGCGGGCGGCCCGGCCCTCCGCGGGGCGGGAAGGTTGTCGGTCATCTCCGGCTCCTCCGCAGCGCCTCCAGCTCCGCGCGGCGCTGCTCGATCTTCGCACGGACACGTTCGGCGAGCCGGCGCAGGGCGGCGTCCGGGTCAGGCTCGGCGAAGAGGAGGGGACCGAGCCCGGTCCCGGTCAACCGGCGGAGCTCGCCGCGCACGTCCGCCAGGCGCCGCCGCACCGAGGCGACCGCGCCGCGCAGCCAGGCGAGGCGTTCCTCAGAGCCGGCGGGCGCGGGGATCTCACCGGCCCACTCGTCGGCCAGCCGCCGCAGCCCGGCGATGTCGCCTCGCGCGTACGCCTCGTTGACCCGGGCCATGAAACGAGCGCGCCGTGCCCGGTCGGCGTCGTCCGTCCCCAGGTCGGGGTGGCAGCGTTTGGCGAGGTCCCGGTAGATCCGGCGGGCGTCGGCCGAGGGAACCGGCATGGAGGTGGTGCCCGATTCGCCGTGGTGGCCGTCCTCACCCGCCATCGCCCGCGCGGCGCCGGCGGACTCGCGCGCGCGTTCCCGCGCCGCCTCCGCGTCCCTGAGGTCCTCGGGACGCCCGCTGATACGCGCGGCGAGCTCGGCGAGCCGGGCCTCCACCTCGTCCAGCTCCGCGTACAGGGGCGCCAGCATCCGATCGTGCCGCCCGGCGAAATCCTCGAGCCGCGCCCGGGTCACCGCGAGCTCGGCCTCCGCGGCGGCCAGTTCCTCGGTGAGCGCGACGAGCTCGGCCTCGAGCCGGGCCTCCTCCGGATCGATCCAGCGCACGGTCTCCCCGGTCGTCACCCCGCCACCACCCCCTTTCACGGCCGCCATGATCACTGCCGGAAATATCCGTCATGAAGATGATCGGCCGGATACCATTCCCGCACATCTCACGGGAGGCCGCCATGGGACGTGACAGCTATCGCGCGACCGCGCTCTTTCTGATCCTTCTCGTCGCCACCTTCGTGATCAGTGCTTTCCTGGCGATGGCCCTGGATCCCGGCGAGAACGAGGGACCCTCCAACCTGCTCGCCTGGGGCGTGTCCATCATCCTCGTCTCCTGGATTCTGCACTGGACGGTGGGTCTGCTGGTCAACAGCCGCTCCACACCGCAAGGACGGGAATGGCACAACACCTACCGGCTCAGCGGAAGCCTTCCGCTCCAGTACGGCGGAGTGCCCTACACCGTACTGGCCTGGTTTCCGGTCAGTTTCAGCGTGGGCGACCTGACCGCTCGCTGGGTCGGCTGGGTGACGCTGCTCGCGGTGCCGCCGCTGGTGCTGGTGATAGCGATTCTCGTGACCAAGCTCCTCGACGCCAGGCGCTCCTGATCCGCGCCCGTCCATCGGTGCGCGCCTTTCAGGAGGCAAGCATCCTGAATCGCCACAGTGCTCATCGATCTCACCATCGTCGCGGTGGCGGCGGTGCCGAGGCTGATCCGCGGTAGCGGTTCCTTACCCGGTGCCGACCGGCCTCGCCCGGCT